>JBPYDX010000162.1:0-11492 GCA_051986115.1 Candidatus Eremiobacteraceae bacterium | reverse complement strand
TTGTGGCTGCTTGGAGCGATTGTCCCCATGCTCTTTTGGGTGGCCAGCTTCTCGGGCATCGCCCGCGCACGTGGGGATGTAACAACCTTGCAATTGCCGGCACCGCCACCGTGGCTTCCAAGCAGTTGGGTTGGAAACGTCATTGCCGGGTTGTCGATGCGCCACTTTGGCGACGCCTTCGTGTGGTTTGCACTTTTGATCGTTGCAACCGTCGTCATCTGCCCGGCGGCGTTGGCGTTTATCAGCGGCGGCTTTGTGCAGGGCTGGAGCGAATCAATTACCGTACCACGCCGCAATGGCCAACCTCGCCCGCTCGCGCTTGATCGTGCCTCACGCTGGGTCGCCTTGTTTCGCAAAGACACATGGACGCTGCTTCGCACGCCACAACTGTGGTTTAGCCACATCACGTCTTTGGGTTTTGTCGGCTACCTGCTCGTCGGTCACAAAGTGCAAACTCCCGCCCTACCCTTGACGATCCAACTTGCCATGGTGCAAATGGGCTTTGTCGCCGTGCTTGCCGGCCTCAACCCTGGTATGACCGCGCTGTCTTTGGAACATGGCTCGATCTGGATTTTGCGTGCCATGCCGTTTTCAGCAATTGACATCTTGAAAGATAAATTTGCGTTTGCATGGGCGCAAACGGCGTTCGTCGTCAGCTTGGGAGCAGCGGGTCTGGGATATGGCTATTCACTTGGCTTGCCTGGCACACTCGCACTGGTAGTGTTTGCGCTGCTCATGTCGCTGTGCTCAACGAGTTTTGGTCTGGCATTCGACACGCAATTTCCCTCGTTTCACTGGGAAAATCCTAACTCGATCAATCGCGGCGTTCGCATGATCATGCCGTTTCTGGCGGGTGTCGCAACCTTGTTGCTCTGTGCCGGAGTGCTGGGGGCGACCCGGGTGTTGCTGCACGGCCAGCGAGCGGTGGAAGTTGGCATCGCTCTGTGCGCAGTGATCGCGCTGTGGAGCGCCTCGGGCGCGGTACGGGTCTCGTATCGAAACATAAACTCGCTCGAGGTTTGATGCGGGTCCCTCGCTAGAGGGAATCCTACGGCACCGACCGCCAAGATGCTGGCATGTTTTCATCGCCTATGTTCATGCTGCACTCGATGCACCTCGGACAGGAGAACAAGCCTCCCAAGCGCATCGAATGGCGCCGTATCGGTCGCTACTTTTTGCCTTACTGGCCACAAGTCAGTTTGATCGTCATCGCGATTTTGGTGACGAGCACGCTTGGCCAGTTGCCGCCGCTCTTCACTAAGTGGATCATCGACGGGGCCATCGCCGGGCGTAACCTGCACTTGCTCGTGCTGTTCGTCGCCGGCATGGCTTTGTCGGCGCTTTTGTCGAGCGGCATCGGCGCGTGGCAAGGGTATCTCAACGCCTACGTCGGCGAAGGCATTATGCGCGACATTCGTGACGCACTCGTCAGACATTTGCAGCACATGTCGCTGTCGTTTTTTACCGCGACAAAAACCGGCGAAATCATGAACCGGATCTCAAGCGATGTCGATGCGATCGATAACGTGGTGACCGGAACACTGGTCACGATCGTTACCAACGTGGCAATCATCGTTACCACGCTTATCGCGATCTTTTTGCTCGACTGGCGACTGGCGTTGCTGTCGCTTGCCGTCGTGCCGCTCATGGTGATCCCGCTCGCGCCAGTCGGTCGGGCCATGTATCGCATCCGCAAACGAACGCGCGAGCAGCGCGACCGCATCGAAGCATTGCTGCAAGAAACGCTTTCGTTGTCTGGCATAACGCTTATTAAATCATTTGTCCGCGAGCGCCAAGAGGCCGCGCGTTTCCATGAAGCCGGTACCGACCTCATGCACTTGGAGATAAAACTTGCTCTCGTCGGACGGTGGTTCATCGCACTCATCGGTGCGCTTGTCATTGTCGGCCCCGCAATCGTCTGGCTTGGGGGCGGATGGCTTGCGATCACCTCTGGCTTGGGGGTTGGAACGATCGTCGCATTTGTCGCCTACTTGGCCAGGCTGTATGGCCCAGCTTCAGCACTCATTGGTGTGCAGATTCAAATTGTCAGCGCCTTTGCAGTCTTCGAGCGCATTTTTGATTACCTTGATATGCCGACTGAGGCTCCAGTTAGCCCGAATGCGCTCGCGCTAAACGCCGCGCGCGGCGACATAACATTCGAAGATGTGCGTTTTGGCTACGTCGCAGAGCGGCCGGTGCTCAATGACATTTCGTTTCACGCACTGCCCGGCCAGCTGGTTGCTTTTGTCGGCCCAAGCGGCGCCGGCAAGACGACGATTATGGCACTGTTGCCGCGCTTTTATGATCCGCAAGAAGGGCGAGTGCTTGTTGACGGCTATGACGTGCGCGATCTAACTTTGAATTCACTGCGACGTAACATCGGCATTGTCACCCAGGAAACGTATTTGTTCCACGCAAGCATCGCCGAAAATTTGCGCTACGGCAACCCGAGCGCAACCGATGACGAGCTGCTCCAAGCCTGCAAGGCGGCCAACATTTATGACGTAGTCACCGCGCTGCCAGAGGGTCTTCACACTATTGTTGGCGAGCGGGGTCACAAACTATCGGGCGGGGAGCGTCAGCGCCTGGCGCTGGCGCGCGTTTTGCTCAAAGATCCCAGAATCTTGATTCTTGATGAGGCAACAAGTTCGCTCGACTCGACATCTGAGCGGCTCATCCGTGAGGCGCTGGTGCCGCTCATGCGTGGCCGCACGAGTCTCGTAATTGCACATCGTCTTTCAACTATTTTGCGAGCAGACCTGATCAACGTGGTCGAAAAAGGCCGTATCGTGGAATCGGGCAAGCATCGCGAATTGCTGATGCGTAACGGATTGTATGCGAGCTTATATAACGCTCAGTTCTTCACGAGTGAGGATCAACCGCAGGCAATGTCGCTCGGTTGACGTCAGCCAGCTGGCGACCGGCTAAGCCGATCGCCAACTTTCTGACTCAAGCGAATGCCCTGCGTCGAGCAAGACATAGCCGAGTGCTCGCAGCGCGCGAGCAACGCGCACCCGGCCCGAGATTCGCCGCTTTTTGTAGGCTGATCGTGACTGCGCAGCTAGGCGATGACGAGCCGCTTCAGCGATCAACTCCTTGTGGCGTTCCCGAACCTCGTCGTTCATGGACCAACGGTGCATCTGTCTCACCTCGCTTTCCGCTCTTATCCGTGCACCGGATTGTACGATTGTAGTGATTGTGAACGTCTGTGTGCTATCCGAATGCGATTGTTAATGTACAAATGAAAAGGCCCCCGCTTTGCGGGGGCCTCGTGTGTACGGCAACCAGTGCTGTTGCTACGCCTTAAACCGATACACCCCGCAATGATCTACAACTCCTTGACGCAGCCCACGCGTATAAGGAGAAGCCAAAATATCTAGCTGCATGCCGTGGTTCAAAGAAAGCTCCTCCTTCGCTGGTAGAGAGACGGATTGTATCACGCCATTGCGACGCCTGTCAACGCACCCCGCCCATGAAGACAGGGGCAAACAGGCGCGAATACGGCGGTACCGAATGGGCGGCTCATGGCAACACATGAACCACCAAGCGCTCAAGAAGCGATTAGCTTAACCGGGCAAGCAAAAAAACTTCAAGCGCGGATCACAACTCCCAAGGGTGATATCGTTTTCACGTTCTTTCCGGATGATGCGCCGACAACGGTGGCATCATTCATCAAATTAGCGCGCAACGGATTTTATGACGGCCTTAACTTTCACCGCGTCGAGCCTGGATTTGTCATTCAGGGTGGATGCCCGCTTGGCACCGGAACCGGCGGACCAGGTTATCGCCTCAAAGCTGAGTTTAACGATCGACTCCACGATGCTGGCGCCGTCGCAATGGCGCGCGCGCAGTCGCCCGACTCGGCCGGTTCGCAGTTCTACATTTGTCTCGAAGACGCGCACTTTTTAGATCATCAATACACCGTTTTTGGACATTTGACGTCGGGTCTGGATGTCGCGCGGCGCATTGAGGTTGGCGATACGATGAAGGTCGTCATCGAGCCGGTCGGGGGCTAAAACTTGCGCAGGGCTTGCCCTTAGGCCGTCTAATCGGCGCAAAAAGCTCGAGGATAATTATGATTTTGGATCACGACGTGGTCGTGCTCGGCGCCGGCCTTGCGGGTATGCGCGCAGCGCTCGAAGCTGCTCGCGATGGTGCCGATGTTGCTGTCGTTTCAAAAGTTCATCCGGTGCGCAGCCATTCCGGTGCAGCGCAAGGCGGTATCAACGCTGCACTTGGAGCGGGCGATTCGTGGGAAATCCACGCTTTTGACACCATCAAGGGCAGCGATTATCTTGCCGATCAAGACGCGGTTGAAGTGATGTGCAGCGAGGCGCCGCAGGACATTATCGAACTCGAGCACATGGGCGTTATTTTTCACCGCAACGAAGAAGGCAAGCTTGGCACTCGCGCTTTCGGCGGCGCATCCAAAGCGCGCACGTACTTTGTTGGTGACATCACGGGTCAAGCGTTGCTGTACACGCTCTACGACCAGTTGCTCAAAGCGGGCGTCAAGGTGTACGAAGAGTGGTTTGCGACTGCACTCTACGCCCCGGATCAAGCATGTCGAGGAGCGACGTGCATCGACATGATGAGCGGCGAACTCCACTTGCTGCGCTCCAAAGCAGTCATCGTGGCGAGCGGCGGCATGGGTCGCGTGTACGAACCAAGCACGAACGCGCTCATCTGCACGGGTGACGGCATAGCCCTTGCCTATCGCGCCGGTGCGCCGCTCATGGACATGGAGATGGTGCAATACCACCCGACCACGCTCAAGGGCTCGGGATTTTTAATGACCGAAGCAGCGCGGGGCGAAGGTGCCTATCTGCTCAATAACGAGGGTGAGCGTTTTATGAAGCGCTATGCGCCCAAGATGATGGAGCTTGCCTCACGCGACGTCGTTTCCCGAGCAGAAACGATTGAGATCGCTGAAGGTCGCGGCATCGACGGCAACGTGTTACTCGACCTGCGGCATTTGGGCCATCACGTTATCATGAGTAAACTGCCGCAAATCCATGAAATTGCTCTCGACTTTTTAGGCATCGATATGCTAACGGATCCCGTACCGGTGCGACCGGGCATGCACTATATCATGGGGGGCGTAAAAACAGATGTCAACGGAGCAACCGCTGTTCCGGGTCTGTATGCGGCTGGAGAGTGCGCCTGTGTTAGCGTCCACGGAGGCAACCGGCTAGGGGCAAACTCCCTGCTCGACACGCTCGTGTTTGGGCGCCGCAGTGGCAGCGCTTCATCTGAATATGTGAAAAGCGCGGGGTCAACGAGTGCCGGTGAGGATTTTCTCGCTGCCGAACAACGCCGCATTGCTGCTTTAATGACACGCCCGTATACAGGTGAAACGCATGCGCGCTTACGGCTTGAGCTGGGCACGCTGATGGACGAAAAGGTTGGCGTTTATCGCAACGAGACCGGGCTGCACGAAGCGCTAGCGGCCATTACCGACCTGAAGCGGCGCTATCGATCGGTCGCGGTTGGCGACAAAAGCCGAATTTACAACCAAGCGCTCACCTTCGTTCTGGAGCTCGGCTACATGCTTGACTGCGCCGAGGCAACAGTCTACGGCGCGCTCACGCGCACGGAAAGCCGTGGCGCGCAATCGCGCACTGACTATCCGGAGCGCAACGATGCACAGTGGCTCAAGCATGTCATGCTCCATTATGGCGATCCGGCGCCTTCCATTGACTACCTTCCGGTAACCATTACGAAGTGGCCGCCGCAAGAACGGACGTATTGATATGAAGTGGATGATCGAAGTCGGGCGATTGGATCGGACGGCTCCAGCGGGTAACAACGGCGGCACGTATCCCCCGCCATACGAGAACGTTCCCGCGCCTCGCTATCAGACGTACGAGGTGGAGCTCCCCGAACACGCCATGGTGCTCGATGCGCTCATCGCCATTCGAGAATATCAAGACGAGAGTCTGGTCGTACGCTGCGCGTGTCGCAGCGCGATCTGCGGATCGTGCGGTATGTGGATCAACGGGCACGCCAGCCTAGCGTGCGTCACCAAGTTAAGAGATGCAGCACCCGATGGCAAAGTCCGCGTCGAGTCACCGCCCTCAATGCCCGTGATTCGCGACCTGGTCTGCGATATGACCCCGTTTTGGCAGAAGAATCTCAAAGTTCGCCCCTGGCTTGAAGGCAGACAACCTGTTCCACAAGGGCTCGAAGAGTATCGCGTCCCCAACGACGCAATGCAAAATCTGGTTCAAGAAGTCAGCTGCATTTCGTGCGGGCTGTGCCTCATGGACTGCGAGTCGTTTGCGATCAACAAGAACTTTACGGGACCCGCAGCGCTTGCGAAGGCGTATCGGTACGCTGCTGACCCACGAGATGCGCAGACGCAGCAGCGCCTTGGTGAGTACAGCGAAACAGACGGTATTTGGGAGTGCACGCACTGTTACGAGTGCGTCGCGCGTTGCCCTAAGGGTGTGGCGCCGCTCGAGCAGATTCTCAAGCTGCGCAAAATGGCAGTCGACGCTGGCTATACCAACAATCCTGGCACGCGTCACGCCGTTGCATTTGCGGAATCGGTGCGCGACAGCGGACGGCTCAATGAGCTGACCCTGTTGCCAAAATCGCTAGGGCTTTTCAATATCGGGGCGCAGCTGCGCTCGCTGCCGACTGCGCTGAATATGTTGCGAGCGGGAAAATTACCGCCGATTATTCACCACAAGATTCCGCATGTCGATCGCGTGAAAGCGATCTTCAAAAAAATCGGTGGGATCTTTAAGTAACACGGAGCGGCCCCTAGGGCCTGAAGGAAAGAAATGAAGGTTGCGTTTTGGCCCGGTTGCGTTTCCAAGGGTGCTTGCCCAGAGCTCTATGTGTCGATGCAGAAAATTGCGGGCACCCTCGGCCTGGAGCTGCTCGAACTTTACGAAGCGCCTTGCACTGGTGCGGGCGTACTGACCGAGCAGAATCCAGACTTAGCCTATTCGCTCAACGCCTTGACGCTTGCCATGGCGGAAGAAAAAGGCGCAGACCTCATGACGATCTGCAGCACCTGCCAAGGGGTCTTGAGCGGCGCTCACTATCACCTCAAGCACGACGACGCGCTACGCAAACGGGTTAACGACGCTCTTGCCGATAGCGGTTATCAGTATGGCGGAAAAACCACCGTCAAACACTTGTTGTGGATGTTGGTTGAAGACATTGGCCTTGATCGCATCAGGCCGCTCGTCAAGCGAAAGCTCACGGGGCTCAACGTAGCGCCGTTCTACGGTTGCTACATTTTGCGACCGGAAGAGCATCTTGGCTTGCTTGAGAAACCAGAGCGTTCAACGTACCTCGAGCAGATCATCGAACTAATTGGTGCCACGCCGGTCGAGTATCATGGCAAAAGCAAATGTTGCGGGTTTCCGATGCTGACGTTTAATCCCGACACATCGCTTAAGATGGCTGGCAAACATTTGCTGGAAGCAACAAGCAAACAGGCCGACGTGCTCGTCACGCCGTGTCCGCTGTGCCACCTTAATTTAGACGGACAGCAACCGGACGCGGAAAAGGCGGTAAAGGCGCCGATCGGCACACCGATCTTTCACTTACCTCAGCTGCTTGGCTTGGCATTCGGGTTTGAGCCTGAAGAATTGCGCCTCGATCACCACGTCGTGAACACGAAACTCGCTCTCGATAAGGTGGAGCTCAAAGTCTAACAACTCCAGTTGGGGCTCTCAGTGTGAGCCATGCCTCACCCGGGCGCAAGCCAGGGGCAGTCAAACGTAATGGCAACCTCGCGCTCCTTGCGAGGTTGCCTTGAGTCGATTATAATAGTACCGTATTCTGAACGCTCGTTCCACCCAATGGACAAAGGAACGTTGGATAACCTCTGATGACCGTCGCTCCGCCCAAAGAACTACTCAGACTCAACATAAATGGCCGCCAAGCGCAGTGCGCAGCTCACCCCAACAAAACTTTGCTTGAGGTGCTGCGTGAAGATTTGGGACTTACCGGCACAAAGCACGGGTGCGAGATGGGTCATTGCGGCGCGTGCACGGTGCTCGTCGATGACAAGCCTGTGCTCAGCTGCCTCGTGCTCGCAGTCGAAGCCCAAGATCAAGCAATTCGGACGGTCGAGGGTCTTGCGAGCGACGCGCGCCTGCACCCGGTTCAGCAGGCTTTTGCCGAAAAAGGTGCGGCGCAATGCGGCTACTGCACGCCGGGATTTCTCATGACCGCAGCTGCGCTGGTGGAAACAAAGCAAGAGCTAAGCGAGCAAGAAATTCGCGACGCCATTGCCGGGAATTTGTGCCGTTGCACGGGCTACACAAAAATCGTGGAGGCCATTGGTTTGGCTGCCCGGCGCATGAAAGAGGGAGAAGCCGTTGTCTGAACGCGACTTGCCGGCGGTCAGCACCGCAACAAATCCGAACGGGGATGCACGCTCGCCCAGTCCCTCTAGCGATAGCCCCAGCGTCCTGACTCGAGCGCCGCAGCGCCCAGCTGATAAACCCGAAGGTTTTTCCGTCGTCGGTAAGGCGATGGCAAAAGTGGATAGCTTCACTCGAGTGACCGGCCAAGACAAATTTGCCGACGACATCTTCCTGGCCGACATGCTTTACGGAAAGATGTTACGCAGCACGCACCCGCATGCTCGCTTGCGGCGCGTTGATGCAACCAAGGCGCTCACCCTGCCGGGTGTCGTGGCGGTGGCTACAGGTGCTGACTTACCTGTGCGTTACGGAATCTTGCCATCGAGTCCGGATGAAACTGTTATGGCGATCGACACGGTTCGCTATGTCGGCGATCCAATTGCTTGTGTGGTCGCCGAAGATGAACTGACGGCCGAAGAGGCGTTAGCGCTCATCGAGGTTGACTACGAACCGCTGCCGGCTGTCATGTCGATCGATGATGGGTTGCGCGACGATTTACCGCAGCTGCATCCCAATCCGCGTCGCACGAATAACATCCATAAGGAAGTACACCTTGAATTCGGCGACGTCGAGGCAGGCTTCGCTCAAGCCGATCGCATTTTTGAAGACGAGTACTTTTTTGAAGGGAACACGCACGCCCCGATCGAGCAGCACGCCGTAGTAGCGCGTTATAGTGCGGATGGCAAACTCACCTTTTGGGCATCGACGCAAACGCCACATTACTTGCATCGCATCGCGGCCGCGGTTCTGAACTTGCCGGGCAGCCACGTGCGGGTGATCGCGCCGCCCGTGGGCGGCGGATTCGGCGGCAAGACAGAACCATTCGCACACGAGCTTGCGGCAGGTTATCTTGCCATGAAGACTGGGCGACCGGTAAAAATCGCGTTGACGCGCCAGGAAGTATTTTACGCGCATCGCGGTCGTCATCCGGTGAAGCTAAAAGTCAAAACCGGAGTCCGCAAGGATGGCACGATCACGGCGATTGCGCTGCAGACCTGGCTTGATGGTGGTGCGTATGGCTCCTATGGCGTTGCAACCACCTATTATACTGGTGCGCTGACAACCATAACGTACAAGGTTCCGGCATACAAATTTGATGGTTGCCGCGTGTTCACGAACAAACCGCCGTGCGGTCCCAAGCGTGGGCATGGCACGACGCAACCCCGGTTTGCGCTCGAGAACCAGCTCGATAAAATTGCCGATGCACTAGGGCTTGACGCTGCAGAATATCGCAAGCGGATCGCTGTCGATCCCAACACGACAACCATCAACGGGTTACGTGTGACGTCTTGCGGCATACGCGAATGTATCGATGCGGCGATCACGCGCACGAACTATCGCAGCAAGCGCGGCAAGCTTCCGCGCGGCAAAGGTATTGGTCTCGCAGCCAGCTCGTATTTGTGCGGTGCCGGCTTGCCAATCTATTGGAATCCCATGCCGCAGTCTGGCGCGGTTGTCAAAGTCGACCGCGGCGGCGGCGTCACCATCTTCGCCGGCACGAGTGAATGCGGGCAAGGCTCGATCCATATGTTAGCTGCGATTACCGCAGAAACATTGGGCGTCGATGTTATGGACGTCACCGTTTGTTACGGAGACACCGATTTGACACCAGTCGATCTTGGTTCGTATTCGAGCCGGGTAACCTTCATGGCAGGTAATGCTGCACGCGATGCTGCCGGCAAAGCACGCCGGCTGATTGCACAAGCCGCTGCCGAAAAATTGGGTGTCGATCCTGCGAAGATCGGTTTTGCAAACAGGCGCGTTTTTGCGCTCGACGATCGCGAACGTCAACTGACCTTTATCGAAGCAGCGCAACTTGCAGAAGCCAAGTTCGGTACGATCGCCTGCCCCGGCTCGTATACGCCGCCGAAACTTGCTGCCGACTACAAAGGTTCTGGTGTCGGTCCCTCACCCGCGTACTCCTACAGCGCCGCTGTCGCTGAAGTTGACGTTGACCTGGAAACCGGAGAGATTAGAGTCGATAAGATCACACTCGCGCACGATGTGGGGCGCTGCGTGAATGCCGATTCAGTGGCTGGCCAAATTGAGGGTGGCGTGTACATGGGGTTGGCTGAGGCGCTGATGGAAGAATGGCCGTTTCGCGCAGGCGAGCACAAGATTCCAAACCTGCTCGACTATAAAACGCCGACTAGCTTAGATAGCCCCACGATCGAGTCGATCATTATTGAGACTGACGACCGGGAAGGCCCGTTCGGAGCAAAAGAAGCAGGGCAAGGGCCGCTCAATCCGGTCATTCCGGCAATTGCCAATGCCGTTGCAGATGCGATTAAGGCGCGGGTGCACTCGACGCCCATCACGGCGGAGAAAGTTCTCAAAGCGCTAGACGCCACGAGCGGCGCCACGCTGCGATTGCGCAAGATAACACCACCGCAAGCGCCAGTTCCGGCTGGTGTCCAATGATCAAGCTCAATCACGCTGTTTTGAAAGTGCGCAACCTCGATCGCTCGGTCGCATTTTACCGAGACGTCCTCGGATTCAGCGAAGTTGCTCGCGCTGGGCGCCGCATGGCGTTCATGCGCGCTGCGGGTTCGCAGAACCATCACGATCTCGGCTTTCTTTCACTTGGCGAGGGTGCCGAAGACGCCCCAGAAAACGCGGTTGGACTTTTCCACTTGGCCTGGCAGGTTCCAGCCATCGAAGATCTTGCTGCGCTTCGAAAAAAGCTGATTGAGATGTCGGCCATGACGGGCGAAAGCGATCATGGCGCCACGAAATCTGTCTACGGCGTCGATCCTGACGGGCATGAGTTTGAAATTATGTGGCTTGTGCCGCGCGAGCATTGGGGCGAATACGAATCCCAAGCGCCAACACGCCGGCTCGATCTCGACGCCGAACTCAAGCGTTTCGCCACGCATTAAGCGATGCAACGACTTCCACCATTTCGATACGAACCCGCCCGCAGCGTTGCTGCTGCGGTATCGCTCTTGGCGCAACACGGTAGCGATGCGCTCGTGGTTTCCGGTGGAACCGATTTGTACGCTAACATGAAGCAACGCTTGTTTACGCCTAAGGTAGTTGTCGGGTTGCGCCCCATCCGCGAGCTAGCGTTTATTAAATACAGCCACGGCGAAGGGCTCGAAC
>JBPYDX010000161.1:0-2810 GCA_051986115.1 Candidatus Eremiobacteraceae bacterium | reverse complement strand
GCGCGCCAGTCCAAGTGTCTGAATTGCACTGAACGTCGAGATGGTTCGTGATGGGTGCGAATGGAATTTCCGAGCGCGCAAATTGGCGCAGAGCCGAAAAGACAGTCGCGGCAGAGCCACAAGTCGGCCGTTGGAAAGTCGTCTCGCGTGATGTCGAAGGCGCGAAACTGGTAACGCGCAGGGTCGAAAGCCCTGCGGTGAGTGTCTATCAATGCGGAAACGATATCGCCGCCAATGTACTTCGTGTAGGGCGGCAATTCCACCACGCGCATCCATTTCATATCCCCGCAAGGCGCATCGAACAGGGTTCCGATGCGACGCTCGGCAAGAAAGCATTCCAGCTCTTTGCGGAACGACTTCGTGTAGGCGAGGGTGGAACCCGGACCGCTACCACCCCAAATCTGATTCTCATAGATTTTTCTGAAGCGCCGTTGGTGTGGGACCGTCAAGTGTGCGATTGCTCGCACAGCGTAGCGTGTGAATTTGTAGCTCAAAACCAGCGGGAACCAGACGTTGTGGCGCGCAACAACCTCACGCGATTTTTTGACCAGTCGTCCGAGTTCACTTGCCATACGATCTTACTGGATTTGGCGTCGCACCCACCAATAACGATACACCATATGCGATTTGGAAGAAATACTAGATCTTTATGCATATCACGCGCTTGCCCTTAAGTTGATCCAGCGCGACCTGAGGCGTCGTCGGTCGTTCCAAAAACATGGCGACCGTCTGTTACACCTGACGCGCGAAGCCAAGAGCACCGTCGTAGCTTGGAAATTCTCCTTCCTATGTTGGGTCCGCATCGACACGAAGGTTTCAATATGGCATATCCCACCAATCAAACTGCTATTCGCGCCGCCAATTTGTAAACGCGAAGATCCGGGCGCGCAGCACGATGAGGGCTCTTAACCCATCCAGTTGAGTAAAATTTGCAGTCAATTCTGTCGTCGAGTGCGGGGTGTCGTGAGCGTCGAAACGCGGCTTAATTCTCTGCATGTGGCGTCAATCGCTTCGACGAGCTCTTGCGTAACACCTTCCCACGTAAAGCGCTTGCGGCATAGATCGTATCCTTGCCGACCCATGATCTGCAGTATATGCGGATTCCGAGAAGCGCGCTCAAGCGCATCCGCAAGTTCGCCCGGTGCGTCTTTTGGTACAAGAAGACCAGACTTCTCGTGGGTCACAGCAAACGGAATACCACCGACGTTTGTGCCAATCACAGGTCGGCCCGCGGCCATGGCTTCAATTGCAACCATGCAGAACGTCTCGCTGCGTGAAGGAATGCACACCGCGTGGCAGTCGATATATTCGCTGCCCAAAAGGTTCCGCGGTAAAGGACCGGCGAATGTCGAATATTCCTCGACGCCGAGTGAAGTCGACATCGCTCGCAGATGGTGCCGCGATGGGCCGTCGCCGACAAGGCGAAGCTGAAATTGAACATTGCGCTCTATAAGACGCTTGCAGGCCTGAAGTAATGTATCGACCCCTTTCTCAACGGAAAGGCGACCCACGAACAATATACGCAGCGGCAAGCCTGGTCCGGTAGAAGATGGCGGGGTATAGCTGGATCCTAAACCGAGCTCGCCGGGATCGATGCCATTGGGAATGATGCGAATCGATTCTTTTGCTGCGCCATCTCGCTCAGCGACCGCTTGCATGTGAGCAGACGAAGCGACGACAAGATCGGCGCTACGATAAGCTTTGGGCGTGGTACTCCTGTAAAATTGCGTCAAGCGGGCGTCGAATGTGCCTGCCGGCAGGTCGAAAATGTCTCCATGGGTCACGAGGCCGTAAGGAACTTTCGAGGTGCTTTGCAGGGGTATGGCGGCGAGTGCGGCGACGGGATGTCCATGACAGAGCACAAAGTCGACGCCGCGCGATTGGTTCAGGTGCGTGAGAGCGCGGCGTGCATAACTTGCAAAGGCTATCTCCCTCGGCACATGACTGTACCGGCGCAGCCAATTAAATGACGGTGGCTTAATGTGAAAGTGCTCTACGCGCGCGATTGGCTCAGCGGGATGAGAATCGGATATTAGCGTGACGCGAAAAGTGCACGCCAGCCCGCTGGCCTGACGCAGCGCTACCGCGGCGACGCTGCCGGCTTTGCCGCAGCCTGGGCACACAATTGCAACGTGTCGACCGGTCACTAGGATCCCGCGGGCTTTGAGTATAGCAATTCTAGTCGGTAAGCCTGGACCTCGTGAAGCCTGCTTCCCCACCATCAGGTCGCCCGAATCCCCTGGAACACGTTCGTCATGGCGGGAAACTCTCACGCATCGAGGCTTGGCGACTGAGATCTCGCTGAACGCATAGACGTGATCGTCATGCTTTGTTTCGTGCAACCAGCCAGGGCCGGAAAACGGGGCCTTCGCGGCGGAGGGTAAACAGAACTCGATGATACCCAGTCCGGGGGCGGATACGCTCACAGCAACAACATAACGGCCGTAGATGTAGATAAAATCACCGCTCCAAGCGATGCGAAAATTAGCAGTCGCCGCGATACGCTAATGGGGGAAATAGTAGCTCGTCCAGAGCAACGGAGTTAGAACGATATTGCGGCCGGTTTTCCAATCGAGGGCATGGATGTCAGCGGATGAATGGCTATTCCAGAGTCGGTAGCCGGCTACAGCGGCATACGCTTCTTGATACCGGCAGGGAATGATCCGCCCTTGGTCGTCCATCGGGCAACTTAGCGGTTGCGCCTTGTCCACCTGCTCGAGCAGAGCCTCCAATGACTTCGTAGGCGTTGCCGCGATCGAGATCCAGTCGATTTCTCCTTTGTCGGCAGGGAAAACTGCCATGTCGTCGTG
>JBPYDX010000160.1:0-5752 GCA_051986115.1 Candidatus Eremiobacteraceae bacterium | reverse complement strand
CGGTTTGACGTAATACTGCACTGCGTGGGCCGCCGCAGCGCAAGACGAGTGTCCAGGCACTAGTCCGTGCGTCGCCAATCGCGCGAATGCGTTGGACCGCTTTATGATCGTGAATCGTCGTGGCTAGCGGCGCCGATGCGGACGCGGCGAGCTGCAGTGCCGCGGCACAAGCTTGCTCGCAACGCGCGAAGGTTGCTACGATTCCTCGCTGCTCGCGCGGGAGCGGCGCTACTTTGAGCGTCACCTCAGCTATAAAGCCGAGCGTACCCCAAGCGCCCACGAAGAGCTTAGGGATCTCATAGCCGGCAACACTCTTGACTACCTTCGAGCCTGTAAACGGAGACGATCCATCAGAGAGGCAGACGCGCATGCCAAGCACACTGTCGCGAGGAGCACCATAGTGCTGGCGCAAGGCTCCAATACAACGAGCTGAAAGCATGCCGCCAACGGTCGTTTGGCTTGCAAATGGAGGATCTGTCGGAAAGAACTGGCTGTGAGCGCGCAGTGTCTCCTGCAGTTGCGTGAGAAGCGTACCCGCTGCAACAGTGACAGTCAAGTCGGCCGGGGTATGCGCAACAATGCCCGAGCATTGCGTTGTGTCAAGCACGACATCAACGTCGAGCGGCGGAGGTGGTCGAAATTGTTTGGTTGCTGCGCCACGAATGACGATAGTGGCTCCTTGCTCGGCGATCGTAGCTATAGTGGACGACGCTTCAGATGCTGTTCGCGGTGAAAAGACGAGTTTGGGGATAATGCCACCGATGGAGTACGCCTCACAATCGAGTGGGCGCATGCGAAAGCGGCCGGCAGCACGTTTGCCGAGCGCTTCAACGATAGGAAGTCCAAGCGCGCGCAGTTCGTTACGCGGCACTAAAATGCGGGCCCAGCAGCCTGGGCAACGTCCGGCGCAAGCGCGCCGCTAGCTTGCGTCCGCGCGCTCTCACCGCAGCGCCGCGATGTTGGGAAAATTTTTTTGGGATTGCACAGTCCCCTCGGATTAAACGCGGACTTGAGTTTCGCCATAAGCGCAAGGTCGACAGGAGAGTACTGCAAGCTCATGCAGTCGCGCTTTTCGATGCCAATGCCATGTTCACCAGAGATACTGCCGCCATGGCGCACGCAGACGCGTAAGATATCCGCACCCGCCGCAACGGTTTTGTCATACTCTCCGGCTACGCGATCATCAAAAACGATGAGCGGATGCAAGTTGCCGTCGCCAGCATGGAAGACGTTTGCAATTTTTAGCCCGTAGCGCTGCGCAATCGCTTCAACTTCTGCCACGACAGCAGGCAAATGTGTGCGCGGAATGACGCCGTCTTGCACGTAATAGTTTGCACCGAGCTGGCCCATCGCCCCAAAGGTGCTCTTGCGCCCAAGCCAAATCAAGTGACGCTCCGCCTCGTTTTTGGCGCGGCGAATTTCCCTCGCGTCGTTATGCGAGCAGATGGATTGAACCGCCGCCGCTTGCTCGGCGACTGCTTCGTGTAAACCTTCAAGCTCTACGATAACAACCGCGCCCGCGTCGGTTGGAAAACCGGCGTGTACGAAAGCTTCGACCGCTTGCGTCGACAGCTGATCCATCATCTCGAGCGCGCCGGGAATGATGCCAGCTGCAATAATGTCGGATACGGATTGCGAAGCTTGCGCGATCGTGGGAAAGGCGGCAACCAGCGTACAGCGTTCTTCAGGAAGGGGCACAAGCTTGACGACCACCTTGGTGGTAATTCCAAGCGTGCCCTCAGAGCCGACGAACACGCCAAGAAGATCGTACCCAGGCGTGTCGACCGTCTTGCCGCCTAACCAGACAATTTCACCATTCGGCATAACCACTTCGCATCCGAGCACGTGGTGAGCTGTGACGCCATACGCTAAGCTGTGCAGGCCGCCTGAATTTTCGGCGACGTTACCGCCGATCGTGCAAACAGATTGGCTCGACGGGTCCGGCACAAAGTACAACCCTAGGTGACGAACGGACTCGCTGACTTGTGCATTCACTACGCCGGGTTCGACAACTGCAAGACGATTGAGGGCATCGATTTCGAGGATGCGGCAAAGCCGAGCAGTTGAAATGACAACCCCGCCGCCTTCGGCGAGTGCGCCTCCCGATAAACCTGTTCCGGCGCCTCTGGCAACAAATGCCACGCCAAACTGGTTACAGGCACGCACTACTTCGGCGACTTGAGCGGTATCAGCCGGCATGACCACGGCTTGGGGTAACGCCCGGTCGGCCGACCCGTCATACTGATAGTTTGACAGGTCGCCCGGCGAGGAGCTGGCGTAATCGCGTCCGACGATAGCGTAAAGGCGCGCCATAAGCTCGGCAAACATGGAAAACACTCATTCGGCGCAAGGTCGGACCGCCCCCGGCGCGAACGCCAGCGCCGTATGCAGATCGAGCGCGTTGAAATAACCCCGCGAAAAGATGTCTTCAACCCAGGCGATGTCATCAACATCGCTATTTATTTCTTATCACCCTTTGTCGGCCAGCTCTCGGTTGGTCTGGTTCCTAAAGATCATCGCTTTGGCGAGGATTTTACTCGTAGCACGTTTGCCAAGAGCAACAATCGGCTGTATGAAGGTCAGCTCTATATTAAGGAAGACGACATTGGTACGCGTGTGTTGCGCGCAATTCTCGTGCCGGTAAATGGTCGGCCAGCAACAGTGGCGGTTGGCGATCAAATTTTTGAGATCCGGCCACTCGTACCGGTGCGACGCTAGGGGCTCTCGTGGCAGTTAAGGTAGGCGATCAATTGCCCCCAATCCACGGACAGACGCAAAGCGGGGAGATCAATTTAGCGGACTTCCGAGGCGCGAAATCTATTGTTCTGTGGGCCTACCCAAAAGACATGACGTCTGGCTGAACCAACGAAGCACGTGACTTCAGTCAGCGGTCTGCTGACTTCGCAAAGCTCGATACTACACTCGTCGGCATTTCTCGCGACTCGGTCGTTTCGCACCGCAATTTTGCTGCAGTCCACGAACTCAAGCCCCCGCTTATCGCCGACCCAGATGGTGCAATTTGCACGACGCTCGGGATCTTGCCCGATCCACAAGGCCACCCAAAGCGGACCACGTTTATCATAGACAAGTCCGGCGTGGTGAGGTATATTTTTGAGTCCGTAAAAGTTCCCGGCCACGCGCAAGAAGTGCTCGAAACTGTGCGCAAGATGAATTCGCAGTCGTAAGCAGGAGACTACCGGCCAACCCGACAATGCGGCGGACCGAACCACTGACAAGGAGACGCACATGAAGCGCAAACCAGCACGGCGCGCCGCGTCCAAGCCGGCAAAAAAAGCAAAAAAAGCCAGTCGCAAGACGACGCTAAAACGGACGCCGACACGCGCGAAGACGAAGGGCAGCGCCAAGAGCGCAGCTCGCAGCAAGTCCTCGGCGCGCACCACCAAAGCAAGGACCAAGCGTCCGGTTGCACAGTCTTCCAAGGTTTCAAGCTCTCGCAGCAATGGACCAGTGGGTGGCCGCGAGCCCAAACCCACCGAAGTTATTGAACGGATTGAGATTGACGAGGAAGAGAGCCCAATCACGATCGGCGGATACGACGAGAGTGAAGAGTTCGACGACAACTTCAACGAGGATGACGACGAAACACCAGACGAAGACGAAGACTTCTGACGTTTTGCGCGGGTCTGCCGCACCAAAGCAAGCTCGAAAACGAGGCGAGGCTAACGGCCTGGCCTCGTTGCTTTTCGTGGAGGCGCTCTCGGCCGTTGCCGCCATAACCGGTGCCATCGTCGCAGTGGTCGACAGCCGCACTATGCGGGTGCTGTCAAGCTGCCCTTCACCCGAGCTCCTTGAATTAACGCTGATCGTGCCGGCTCGAAACGAAGCGTCGCATATCGGACAATGGGTGAGTGATGCGCTGGTGCAAACTCTTAAGCCTTCACAAATAATTGTTGCCGATGATTGCTCTGGGGACGCGACAGCGCAACAAGCCGCCTATGCCGCGGGCGGCGACAGCACCGTGCTTGTTCGGAATTTCGGCGAACCGCCGCCCGGGTGGATCGGCAAGACGTGGGCTGCTTACCAGGCTGCACTGTGCTCCAAGGGAAGTTGGTTGCTTTTTAGCGACGCTGACGTGCGCATGCGAGCCGACACGATCGCGAGCGCACTTGGCGCAGCGGAGGAAGAGCACGCCGATGCGCTTTCGCTCAGCGCGACGCTTGAGTGCGGCACGTGGTGGGAGCGTGTCGTCATGCCGGCGATCGCTGCGATCATTTTTTCGGGCTATCCTTCGTTTGTGACTAGCGACAATCGCTTCGCGTCAGGGTTGCTTGCCGGCGGTTTCCTGTTAGTAAAGCGCGACGCTTATTTTCTCGTTGGCGGCCATAAAGCGGTCCGCGACTCTATTGCGGAAGATCGTGATCTCGCCGAGCGACTGAAAGCCTTCGGGTTTGAGATCCGCTTGGTCAATGGTAGCGCCTTCGTGCGCGTGCGAATGTATAGCGGGTTGGCGCAGATGTGGTCCGGCTGGCGCAAGAATTTTTTTGAAGGCGCTCGGCGCAATCCGCTGACCGCGATAATTTTTGTCGTTGCGTGCATTGGCATACTCGTGGTTCCAATGCCGGCGCTTCTTATTCTCGGGATACACTGTTTACGCACTAGGCTGTCGCCAGCGCAAGGCTGGCTTGCAGCTTGCAGCGCCAGCTTGATCGGCGCGACGGTTGTTATACGGCTGCTGCGCGACAAAGCGATCGGCTTTGATACAGACTTTATGTCCGTGGCAGCAACGCCAATCGCTGGCTTATTTGCCGCTTCCGTTATGGCTGCATCAGCGTGGCGCGTCCTCAGCGGTCGGGGGCAAGTGTGGAAGGGCCGCACCATTTTGTAAAAATGCCCTTCACGTAGAGTAAACGCAAAAGCGCAAATCCGGCACCCAAGCCGATGAGCGAACTAACGCCCGCTTCGGGACCGAAAGCGCCTCCCGTAAACCAAGTTGGCCCGTGCACACTTTGCACAAGCACGGTTTGTGCGGGCATGCTCACGCCGCTCAGTGGCAGACCAAAGATCGGACCTTCAAAGAGATTCCAAGCAACATGCGCACCCAAAGCTAACCACAACGATTTCGTCCAGACGAGGCTAAGACACGCCCAGACAGCATACATCAGCAAGCCGACAATCGTTAGCACCACTTGCTCTCGCGCGTGCGGATTTGTGACGTGGACGAGTGCAAATGCGAGCGATGTAATGACGATCGCCGCAATCAATCCCCACTCTTCCCAAAAGTTTTGCAACAGATAGCCCCGAAACGACATTTCTTCAGAAAAAGCTGCAGGCACCAACAACAGCACAGCGACAACGAGCAGGCTGAAATCACCTTGCAGACTTCCATAAGCTGCTATGCGAGCGTATCCCGCGGCGGCCATCGTCCCGTATGCAATTGCCTGCATTCCGGCACCAAAGAGAATTCCAAGTATAAGTAAGCGCAACCACGGTCCGCGCAACGCAAATCCGAGCGAGGCAAGCGAGCGGCGATCAAGATAGCGACGTAGCCACATAGCCACAACGAGCACAGATACTGCCGTAGCGTAGTCGCTTACGGCTAAATCCTCGAGTGCAGAGGTGTGCCACTGTAGCGTTGTGGCAAGCCAATCATAAACGCTCCACAATGACCACGATAGTGCGGGAACCGCAATCGAGAAGACAAGCGCACGCCAAATCGGGCGCAACCGCCCGTCCTTGATGAAGACGTCGGAGAGCTGCAAAACGGCGGAGACTTGTGCTTTTATGCGGAACA
>JBPYDX010000159.1:0-5098 GCA_051986115.1 Candidatus Eremiobacteraceae bacterium | reverse complement strand
ACTGTTGGTCCGAAGTAATCACCGTCGCGCTCGTCGGCAAGCCCTGTGTGCACTGCCATGCGGACGCGAAGGCCTCCGACGCCGCTCCAGTCTTGCTCCGCGACGGCTCGCTGCGCGTCAACCGCAGCTTGGACCGCTTGTGGCGCGGTCGCAAAAACTACGCAGAATGCGTCACCCACAGTTTTAAAAATATAGCCATCTTGGGCTTCGAGCGCCGCGCGCATGACGGCGTCATGAAGCGCAACCGCCGTCTTCATTTCCTCGCGGTAGCGCTCCCAACGTTCGGTCGATCCTTGAATATCGCTGAACAGAAAGGTAACTGTTCCAGTCGGCAGCTGACGACGCTGAGCGACAGCTTCAGGCACGCAAGGACTCCTCTGCCGCCTGGTCTTCGCTCATGTCGGCGCCCTCCTTCAGCAAAGCGTGAAGCTGCTGCTCGGGCATTGTGTCACGTAGCCGCACTTCGATCGCCGTGAACTCTTGCTGCTCGGTGAATTCGAGAGTATAGCCTATGGTCTTGAAGAGTTTGGCAACATAACCGAAAAGCCGAGCACCCAAGGCTTGGTCACCTTTGCCCAAAGCGATGGCTGAAAAATGCATAATGCTTATCGCCGTGTGCATCTCAACTTGAGCATCCCGGGTCAGTCGCAGACCAAGTTGTGCATTGGGACGCGCTTCGTCGAGACGGCCCAAGTAAATCAAGTAGGCCGCTATATTGTTGAGGGTGATGTAACGGTCGCCTGGCTCACTCAGTATCTCTCGTGACAACTCAAGCGCTCGCTCGGCGTCGCCAGCCTTGAATTCGAGTTCTGCAAGGTTGCCGAGCGACGTGCTCTTGAGGCGATCGTCGCCATTTGCTCGTGCGAGCGTTAGGACTTCGCCATAAGCAGCCCGAGCGTCTTCATCCCGATTGGCAAAAGTAAAGTTGCGCGCGATTCTAGCTTTTACATTGCCTATCATGCGCCGGTCGCCCATTTTTTCGGCGAGCGAGAGCGCCTCATCCAAATAGCGCTGAGCCTCGTCATGCTCGTAAAGGCGAAGGTGTGTTTCTCCGAGCGCGCCCAGTGACCGTATGATGCCGCGCTCACTGCCCACCTCGCGGCTCAGCTCAAGAGCTCGCTGGGCGATCGGGCGGAGTTTCAACCATGTGATAACCAGCGCGTTGAGCATCATGCGCGCGACCCACAGATTGGCAATTGTTTCCTTCGATTTGATTTCATCGGCGAGCGCCAGCGCAGACTCTATGCGCGCGCGGCCCTCCACTTCGAATGATGTTAGGTCCCAGTAGCGCCATAGAGATGCAGCTAGCGCAGCCCCCAGTTCGACATCTTTTTTCTCGCTGAGCGCCCAGTCCAGTGCTGCACGCAGGTTGTCATTCTCAGGCTCAAGCAACGCGAGCCACATTTTTGTCGCAGATGTACGTGAGGTGACCTCAACTTTGCGCGCATATTCCAGAAAATATTGTGCGTGTCGCGTTTGCATTGGATCGAGCTCGCCGCTTTTTTCAAGAAGCTCCTGTGCGTATTGGCGTGTCGATTCAAGTAACCGGTAGCGCTGTTCTGATCCGGAAAGTTCCGCGACAACCATTGACTTGTCCACGAGCGACTGTAGCAAGTCAAGTATGGCCCAATCCTCGATCTTCTCGTCTGCGCAGATAACGCTTGCCGCGTCGAGCGTCCAACCGCCACCGAAAACTGCCACGCGCCGAAACAGCGTTTTTTCATCATCGGTAAGCAGCTCGTAGCTCCAGTCGACCAGGGCGCGCATCGTCTGCTGGCGGGGTAGCGCGGTGCGGCTCCCGCCGGTGAGAATGCGAAAGCGCTCACTGAGTTTTGCCTCTAGCTGCTCGACACTGAGCGCCTTAAGCCTTGGCGCTGCAAGCTCGATGGCAAGTGCGATACCATCAAGGCGCTGACAAAGCCGAGCGACAACGAATACATTTTGATCGGTAAGGCGGAAAGTTTCAGTTGCAGCGATAGCTCGCTCCACAAAAAGCGCAATTGCTCCGTGGCGCATGGCTTCTTCAGCAGTGAGATCACTCGAAGGTTGTGGCACTGCAAGCGACGCCACCCGGTGCACAGCTTCTCCCGCTATGCCAAGTCCCTGGCGCGTGGTGGCAATAATCTTGATGTGCGGGCAGTTGCGTAAGATGGTGTCGATAAGTCGCGCGGCAGGTTCGACCACGTGCTCGCAGTTATCGAAGATGATGAGCGTGTGACGCATCTTGAGCGCGTGCACGAGTGCGTCCGTTATCGAGCGATGCTCGGCCTCCCGCACGTGGAAGATTGAGGCCAGCGCGCTTGGGATGAGCTCGCCATCGGAAATTGGTGCTTGTTCGAGCAGCCACACGCCGTCTGGGTAGGAATCTAGCAGCTCGGCACCTACCTGTAGCGCGAGGCGAGTTTTGCCGACGCCCCCCGCTCCAACCAGCGTCACTAGGCGATGCTTGGCGAGCGTTTGCGTAATGGTGAGTATCTCGACTTCTCGGCCGACGAAGCTCGTAAGCTGCAGCGGGAGATTATTGGGCAGCGCTTCGAGCGAGCGCAGCGGCGGAAAATCTTGTGGTAGGCCGGGAGCAACAAGTTGATAGACTTGCTCCGGATGCGTAAGATCTTTGAGCCGGTGAGCACCCAGATCGCGCAGCGCTGTTTGCGCAGGTAACTCTCCTTGTGCTAGGTCGGCACTAGCGCCGGAGACCAATATTTGGCTTCCGTGACCTATGGCAAGTAAGCGTGCGACTCGGTTAACTGCCGGACCGAAATAATCGCCATCTCGTTCGTCCGTGTGACCGGTATGTACGGCCATGCGAACTTTAAGACCATCAGTGTTCGACCAATCTTCTTTAACGAGCGTCTGCTGAGCTTCGAGAGCCGCGGCCACGGCGTCGGCAACATTGTAAAATGCGCAGCAAAAAGCATCGCCTATGGTCTTGAACGGGTAACCATTGTACGCCGCGACTGACTTGCGAATAATCTCTTCGTGTTTTGCAACCGCCGCTCGCATTGCGTCGCGATGACGCTCCCAGCGCTCGGTCGACCCCTCAATATCGGTGAAGAGGAAAGTAACGGTCCCAGTGGGCAGGGGCTTGCGCTCGGTGATTGTATCAGCCATTCGCAGGCACCGAAAAGCACACGTATGAAAAGGCGCGGACTGAAAGCGAGCTCGCTTTCCCCTGCGTGCGTGGAAGGGTCATAAGACTTAGACCGGACATTCCAGGGGTCTGTGACGCCTTCCCCGGTGGCGTCGTAACTCGGCGACTAGGCCTACCTCGCGGCGGCGCTGGGACGGTCCTGCGCCAACCATTTGTCGGTAACTTTGGCGCGGCTGGTGTGCCGGGGGTAGGTTCCGTGCGGGTACTTACGTAGCCATTCACGAGCTCGGACTGCCATGTATTCAAAATTGGCGAACTGCCAGTCTCCACGTCGACGCCGCATGATGGCGATAGCCGGTTCCAGACCATCCCAATATGCTATCGTCAAACGAGCGAAAAGATCCATCCACGCGCCTTCATCTACCAAATTATTTTTGAGTAAAGTCCCAACCGCATTGAACCATTGGCAGGCAACGATCTCAAGGTGAACGCGGTTGTCGATAAACCCCAAGGCGTCCAGCTCGCCTCTGAACTGGTCATCGCGCAACTTGTAGGGCAATTCCGCTTGCACAAAGCGCAAAGCTTCTTGCATGTCGTCGCCGCGCAAGTCACGCTCCATCGAGATCACTGCGCTGATTTGATTGAAAGCAGCGGCATGGTGCAAGGAAATAGCGGCTGCAACAACGCTCGCCAACAGTAACAGGAATGTTCCAAGATTTGCATAGGTGTTTAAGGCCGAGTAGTCAATGGCAGAAAGCAGAATCAAGTATCTCGACCCCCAAACACATCACACAAGCGATTCGACCGCCATATCCTCATCCAACCACACATCTTCAAGCGGCATGCGAGGAATGCCCTTAGGATAAATACCCTTAGGATGTTTGGCATGCCATTCTTTCGATAAGGCTGCAAGAAATTCAAAATTTTGGTATTGCTCGTCTCCGCGTTGGCGGCGCAAAATTGCGATCACCGGCGCGAGTAGTTTCCAATATGCATCGATAATTCGGCTGGTTTGGTCAAGGAAGGCATCCTCATCGACGATGTCATTCTTTACCAGCGTTCCCATTTGGTTAAAGAAGTTGCACGCAGTCATTTCCATGTGCACGCGCGAGTCGATGAAGCCGATACGTGCGAGCTCCGCGCGATAGTGCGGGTCGTGCATCTTTTGCGGCAGATAAAACTGTACGTAGCGCAAGGCTTCCTGGATTTCGGGGTCGCGAAATTCCCGCTGCAATGTCAAGACAGCCTGCAACGAGTTGCGCGCCTGCATGTGTTTGAGTTCAAAGACTGCTGCAATCGCTGTTGCAAGGATAACAACGAACGTCGCAAACGACGCAATGGTATTCCACGCTTCTAGGCTCATAGCGTTGGGGCGAAGATTTCTCTGCGGACAAGAGCTCTTCCCCGGAATGCAAACAAAAAGGGCGCGATTGATGTCGCGCCCCTTGCGATTGCATCCCGTATGGGATTACATCATGTCGTAGCCGCCCATGCCGCCACCCGGTGGCATCGCAGCGCCGTTCTTTTTCTCTTCCGGCTTATCTGAGATGAGCGTTTCGGTGGTGAGCAAGAGCGCCGCGATTGAGCCCGCGTTCTCGAGCGCCGAGCGCGTCACTTTGAGCGGGTCGACGATGCCCTTCTTGAACATGTCGCCGTAGTCGCCCACTTCAGCGTCGAAACCGTGGTTGGATTCGAGCGTCTTGACCTTTTGCACGACGACAGAACCTTCAGCACCCGCGTTGTCAGCGATCTGGCGGAGCGGTTCCTCAAGTGCACGGCGGACGATGTTGATGCCGACGTGCTCGTCTGAAGCCGCACCGTTTTTGGAAGTCAGGCCATCCATCGCTTTGAGTGCGTGAACGAGCGCCGCACCACCGCCAGGCAGCATGCCCTCTTCAACAGCCGCGCGGGCGGTTGAAACTGCATCTTCCATGCGGTGCTTTTTCTCTTTCAGCTCCGTCTCGGTCGCTGCACCAACTTGAATCACCGCGACGCCGCCGGAGAGCT
>JBPYDX010000158.1:0-3813 GCA_051986115.1 Candidatus Eremiobacteraceae bacterium | reverse complement strand
TACACGGCTGAGCAAATCGTTGAAGAAAAAATCGCGACAAGCGAAGAGGTCGCGTTGATGGCCGACTATGCACGCCTGATCTTCGACATTTTGGCACACGCATGGCGGCGCCAAAACGTTCTGTTGGTCGATCTCAAAGTTGAATTCGGCCGCACGCAGGGGGCCGACGGCACCTCGCAGATTCTCCTGGCGGACGTTATTGACAACGACTCATGGCGCATTTGGCCTGCGGGCGACCAAGCACTCATGCTGGACAAGCAAATTTATCGTAACCTTGGGACGCCTTCATCCTCAGATCTCGAAAACGTAAAGGCAAAATACGAAGACGTCGCCGAGCGCGCTGCTCTGTTCGCCAAGCGCAGTGGCGGCTTTGTTGGCATTATCATGGGATCCGCATCGGATTCGGCTCATGCCGATCGCATCGTCAAGGCCTTGCAAACCTATGGCGTGCCGTCGCAAGGACATGTCGCGTCGGCTCATAAGACGCCGCTATTCGCACTGAAGAAAGTGCAACAACTTGACACCGCACTTGGCAACGTCGTTTACATTACAATTGCCGGCCGAAGTAATGCGCTCTCCGCATTCGTCGACGCTGCCACCGCCAATCCCGTGATCGCCTGCCCGGTGCTCGGGTCGACGTGGGCTGGGATGGAAGTGGTTTCAAGCCTCGCGTTGCCGACGGGCGTCGCGAGCATGGTTGTCCTCGAACCCGAAAATGCCGCGCTTGCAGCCGCGAAGATGTTGGCCATCGACGATAGCGTGACGTATGGCCGCGTCATCATGGAGCAATATCGTAACCGCCGCCAGATCGCCGAAGCAGATGCTCGGCTGAACGCAGCGACGCAGAGCAACGGCAAAGCCAGCCAAGCATGAGTGGATCGGCGGCCGCTGATCTCGTCGCCCATGCGGCCGCGCCCTTGGCGCTCGAAGGCAGCGATGAAGACCTCAAGCGCCTCGCAAAAAGCGAGGCGCTTGCGCTCAGTCCCGCCGAATTGCGCATGATCGTCGAGCGGCTTGGCCGCAATCCGACCCGCGCGGAAGCGCATGCCTTTGCAATCCAGTGGAGCGAGCACTGCTCGTACAAGAGCAGCCGCGCCTTGCTCAGTGCGTTGCCTACGGATGGCGATGACGTGCTCGTCGGCGTTGGAGAAGACGCTGGCATCTTGCGAGCGGGCGTCATCGACGACAAAGAGTACGGCGTCGTGGTCGCGCACGAGAGTCACAATCATCCCTCGCAAGTCGTGCCCTTCGAAGGCGCTGCGACCGGCGTCGGCGGCATCTTACGTGACGTCTTGTGCATGGGCGCCCGAGTTGTCGGCAGTGCTGACCCATTGCGCTTTGGCCCGCCGGAGACGGGATCGCACGCTGCCTATGTCGCCTCGAGCGTCGTCGACGGCATTGCGGCATACGGCAACGCCGTTGGCGTGCCTAATCTTGCGGGAGACGTTTATTTTCATCCGTCATTTCGTGACAACTGTCTGGTCAATGTTGTTGCGCTCGGTTTTGTCGAACGCGAACGCATCATTCATAGCCGCGTCCCCAACGGTGGCGAGGGCTACGACCTCGTTCTCGTCGGCAAGGCAACGGACGCCTCGGGGTTTGGCGGTGCCGCCTTTGCTTCGCTGGTGTTGGACGAAGAGGAAGCCGAGGCAAACAAGAGTGCCGTTCAAGTACCCGATCCCTTTCTCAAAAACGTTATCATGCGCGCCAGCTACGCGGCGTTTGATATTATTTTTGAGAGCGGGCTGAAAGTTGGCTTCAAGGACTTAGGGGCTGGCGGCATTATGGGCAGCTCGTCTGAGCTGTGTAGTGCAGGCGGATTCGGGGCCGTCATTGACCTCGATGCTGTGCCGGTTGCTGTGCGCGGCTTGTCGCCGTTTGTCGTCGCTATGGCGGAAACCCAAGAGCGAATGCTGTGGGCTGTGCCACCTTCCTTTACGCCCGAATTGCTCGCCCTCTATAACGAACGGTTCTCGCTCCCTGAGGTTTCTGCAAACGCTCGGGCTGCTGTGATCGGTAAGGTCACCGCCAAGCCACAGTATGTGCTGCGCGCAGCTGGAACATCGGTGTGCGACTTGCCCATTGATCTGCTGACGCAGAGCGTGCGTATGAACTGGCCGTTGGGGCCAAGCCCGCAACAACCGGCCGCTGTCACGCCGCCGTCAATCGAGAATGTCACCGAAACTCTAAAAGCGGTTTTGGCGCACCCCGACGTGTGTAGCCGCCGACCACTGATCGAGCATTACGATACTGTCGTGCGCGGAGCCACCGCCATTCCCTCCGGGTATGCGGACGCGGGGGTGCTCATCGTAAAGCGCGGGTCACCACTTGCGATTGCTCTCTCGGTTGATGGCAATGCTCGATATGGTGCTATCAGCGCTAAACTATCAGCGGCGCATGCTGTTGTGGAGTCTGCCCGAAACGTGGCAGCAGTCGGAGCCCTGCCCATCGGGCTTACGGATTGTCTCAACTACGGCAATCCGCAAGATCCAGCAGCATATCGCGAACTTGCCGATGGCGTTGAAGGGCTTGCCGAAGCCGCACGAGCTCTCACAGTAGCCTCAGATAGTGGATTACCCTTTGTTAGCGGCAACGTAAGTTTGTACAATCATGCGGCCTCAGGAAGTGCAATTGTACCGTCTGCAATTGTCGCATGCATCGGACGCATTGACAACGTTGCCAAAACCGTCACAATGCACATCCAGGAAGAACATTTGGTTCTGTATCTGTTGGGCAAGCGCTGCAATAATCTCGGTGGTTCGGTGCTGGCCACCACCTTGAGTTTACGCGAGGCGGGGCCTTTGCCGCAAATCGATTATGATGAAGCCAACGCGACAATTAAAGCGGTGCTCCAAGAAATGCGTGCCGACCATATCGTGGCCGCGCACGATATTTCGGACGGCGGATTGCTCGCCTGCGTGGCCGAGATGTGCTTGGGCGGAGAGGCCAATGGATCGATTGGTGCTTCCTTGGAACCGGTTGAGCGATGGGCGCCTGGTATCGCATCCGCAGCTGCATTGTTTGGTGAAGCCGGTGGTTTCGTCGTCGCAGTCAGGCCCAAGCAAGCGTCTGCCTTCGAGCGCGCAACCGTGGGGTGCGGCATAACGCCAAAGCGACTCGGCGTGTCGGGCGGTCCAACGCTGCAAGTGGAAGGTGTCTGCGAGATTTTGCTTGACGATCTCAGGCGTGCGTGGGGCTCGCCGCTGCAACAGTTGTTCGCATGAAACCGCGCGTCGCCGTATTGGTCTTCCCTGGCACCAATTCAGAAGAAGAGACGGTCGATGCGTGTCGCGACGCCGGCATGGACGCGCAACCAGTGATTTGGACGCATCCACCAAGCGAGTTGCGCAACTTTTCCGGATACGTATTGCCAGGCGGCTTTGCATACGAGGACCGTGTACGCGCCGGAGCGATAGCCGCCAAATCACCCAGTGTCGCTGTTATAAAGGAAGAAGCACAACGCGGTAAGCTTGTCTTAGGTCTTTGTAACGGAGCCCAGATCTTGGCCGAAGCGGGTTTACTAGGTCCGCTAGCGCTTGCGCATAACTTACCCGCGGCTCATTTTACGTGCCGCATCGTTGACGTTGAACTTGCCACTGCGCCGCAGCGGTGTGCCTTCACCACTGCCATGAAAACCGGCACTTCGATCAAGATGGTGCTTGCGCATGGGGAAGGTCGCTTTACCGGGGCGCCGTCGTATTTTGATCAGTTGGAAAAGGAAAATCGTATCGTTTTCCGCTTCGCTAGAGCTGCACCCAACGGCGCCATGCACGATGCTGCCGGCATCTGTAATGAAAAGGGGAACGTTCTGGC
>JBPYDX010000157.1:0-5503 GCA_051986115.1 Candidatus Eremiobacteraceae bacterium | reverse complement strand
CAACATCTCAATTGCAAGCGTTGCGCCGTTGCACACCGGCGATCGCGTGGTGGTTAAAGGTGAGCTTGCGTTTAACAACTACGGACCGCTGCTTCATTGGACGCATCGCGACCCTCGCTTGCGCCACACGCCCGGCTTCGTCGAAATTGGCGGCCAAGTTTATGAATAAACCGCTCGCTGAGGTAGGGTTGGCCTCGCAGTCGCCTCGTCGCAAGCAGCTCCTCGAAGGCTTAGGTTTGCGTGTTATACTCGTTTCCAGCGGCTACGTTGAAGAAGTTAACTTCCATGACGGCTGCGATGCGGGCGAACTTGCCTTGCGCCATGCAGTTGGCAAGGCGCGCCTAGCCGACGGTGGACCGCAGGTTTTGATCGCAGCTGACACGGTGGTTGAGATACACGGCGAAATTCTTGGTAAACCCCGCGACCGCCAGGACGCTGTGCGTATGCTGCGCTTGCTTTCCGGCAAAGAACACCGCGTCTACACTGGTTTTTTTGTGAGTGACCGTGCAACTGGGCGCAGTGTCAACGGGGTAGAGTCAACTTCGGTCCGCTTCCTGACGCTAAGCGATAGCCACATTGCATCCTATGTGGCCACCGGCGATCCCATGGACAAGGCGGGAGCTTACGGAATTCAAGGGCGTGGCGGTTTGCTCGTTGATTCGATTACCGGCGACTTTTACACGGTTATGGGACTCCCGCTTGCCCGCATCGGAGTGGCCGCAAGAGAACTTGGATACGATGTGTGAACGCCGATGATGTTGTTTGAGCGGCTCTATGCTGGCATCGCGCCTGAGGTTAGCATCGACTTGGGGACCGCGAACACGCCAGTCCACGTGCGCGGCCACGGCGTGCGCTTTGTCGAGCCAACAGTCGTTGCCATTGATTCGGATTCTGGCGAAATCGTGACGGTCGGCGAGGGCGCGAAGCAAATGCTCGGCCGCACGCCACGCAAGATTACTGTCATCCGCCCGCTGCGTAATGGCGTTATTTCCAATTACCGGTACACCGAGGCCCTCGTCAACCAGCTGCTCACACGCGCGATTCGCGGTCGATCGCTGCTGCCGCCGCGCGTTATTGTCGGTGTACCGGGCTCTGCGACTGAAGTCGAGAAAAAAGCTGTAAGGGAAGCAGCCCGGGGCGCGGGGGCTGGCCGGGTCTACTTCGTTCCTCAAGCCATGGCCGCTGCAGTTGGTGCAGGTTTGCCGGTGCTTGAGTCGAGCGGCAGCATGATCGTGGACATTGGGGGAGGCACGACAGAAATCGCAGTCATCTGCCTGGGCGGAATGGTCGCAGCTCGTTCGCTCAAGCTTGGTGGCGACCACCTCGATGACGCAATTATCTCTCATACTCGTTCGACTCGCGGCTTTGCAATCGGCGAGCGCACTGCCGAATCATTGAAGATTGCGCTTGGCTATTACGGGCGTCCTCGCGGGCGTCCACCAGTGTCGGTAATGGGGCAAGACGCACGTCAGCTTCGGCCGGGAACGCTTGATGTTCGCGAGGAAGACGTGGGAGCCGCGATGGCAGAGCCGCTGGGCCAAGTCGTCGATATCGTTCGCTCCATCTTGGAGCAAACGCCACCCGAATTGGTTCGCGATCTGTCAGAGAACGGTATTGTGCTCGCCGGTGGCGGCGCGGGGATTGCGGGATTGGCGGAGACGCTTCAACTGATCACAGGCGTACCGGTTCGCATCGCCGATCGGCCGATGTTATGCGTTGCCCTGGGAGCGGCCGAAATTCTGCACGACCGCAAACTTTTCGCTGCGCTTTTTCCAACTCCGCAGCCTCTGATCGGTAGGTGGTGGCGATCACTTCGTTTTGGGATGAGAGAAAGCTCCTCGTCTTCGTAGCACTGATCATCGTTGCAGCTGTTGCAATGCTGATCGAGTTAAACGCAGCGCGACGCGGCGAGCGCAGCTTCACCGACGAGATCGTCAGCTCGATCGTGGCTCCTGCGGAGAATATAGTTACGCAAACGTCAACTGCTGTTGGCGGCACGTTTCGAACGCTAGCGCAAGCTGGTTCCATGGCCGCTCAAAATGCAGTACTTCAGCAAAAAGTGCACACGCTGGCAGCCGCCAACGAGCGTCTGAAAGAACACGCCGCAGAAAATGCGCAGCTGCGACAGATGCTTGGTTTAGCGCAGTCGCTGCCAGTCGCATCGTTGGCAGCGGATGTCATCGGCTATACGCCCGAGGGCTCGCGCCGGGTTATTACCATTGATAAAGGCTGGCGCGACGGCGTGCGCCGCGACGCCGTCGTCGTCAACGGCGACGGCTTAGTAGGCCACGTCGTTGACGCCGGCGCACACGACGCCCACGTCCTGCTGATCATCGATCCCACGAGTAACGTGCCTGCGTATTTGCAGCAAACGCATTCGTGGGGGATTGTTAGCGGCACATGGGAGCACATGCGCATGAAGTACATCGGCCAAGACGTTAAGGTGTTGGCGGGCGACACTGTTATCACGGGTCGTGGCCAAGTCTATCCGAGCGGTATCGTGATTGGCACGGTACGCGAGGTTGACCGTAAGGATAACGCGCTCTATCAAACCGCCGTTGTTGCACCGGCCGTTGACTTCAATGGCCTGCTTCATGTTTTAGTTCTCAAGCAGTGAACACGTTGTCTGGCGGAGCGGCGCTCGAACGGCTTCGGCCGCAAGGTGCAAAACGGGATCGCGTGCGCCCTGAAGACGCACAGGTATCTGTACCGCCGCGCTTTTGGGTTCTTGCGCTCATTGCTCTCATCGCTGTCATCTTGCAAGCCACGCTGTTGCGGCCGCTTTCTCTGCGCGGCGCCAATGTTAGTTTGGTAACTGTCTTGCTTGTATGGACCGGTTTACGCTGCGGAATCACAACTGGCGGTGCGCTGGGAATTTTTGCAGGTGTGGTTGAGGATGCATTAGGTGGCGGGGGCGCAAACGTCTTAGCGACGACACTGGTTGGTTTTTGCTCTGGTTTGCTCCACGTTCGCTTCTTTGCTGACTCGCTTCCGATTTTTGTGTCCGCCGTTGCGGCTGCGACTGTGCTACGTGCCTCCGTAACCTATTTGGTGGTGGAAATTGGAATCGGTCAGCGTGGTACGTTTCACCGATTGTCACACGAGCTTGTGTGGCAAGTGCTGCTTAATTCGCTCGCGGCCGCGATCGCCCTGATTGCTTTGCGCGCCAGCCGGCACGCTCGAGCCTAACGATTATGGCAGGTTCGCTCACCTACGATCGCTCAGATGCGCCACGGCTTCGACTGCATCGCACAATTGCGCTCGTCGTTTTTATTGTCTTTGCCCTGGGCATACTCATTAGCCGACTCGCCTTCGTGCAGCTTGCGCAGGGCGACCGCTTTGAACGTCTCGCTGAGCAAAATCAACTGCGCATCATCCCTGTCACAGCTCCGCGTGGCGTACTTTACGATCGTAACGGTGTCGTGATCGCTCGCAACCGCCCATCCTTTGTCGTGCAGATAGTTCCGATGCAAGTGCAGGACCCGAGCAGCGAGGTTGCGAGTTTGGCGGGGATGTTGGGCATGAGCGCGGACGAGCTGTGGCGGCGCATCCTGCATCAAAACGGCGTCACGTACCGCGATTTTGCGAGCCTTGCGAATAACATTCCGCTGGGCCCAATCAACGTCGCCGAGGATCTTACGCCAGCGCAAGTAGGAACGTTTTCGGAGCGATCCGATCGCTTCCCGGGAATGGCAGTCGAGCTTGTGCCGGTGCGCGACTATCCGCATCACACACTAGGCTCGCATTTTTTGGGTTATGTCGGACAGATCACAGAAGCCGAGTACGCGCAGCGAAAGCATAGCGGCTACGGTGCCAACGACATCGTTGGCAAAGAAGGCTTGGAGTATACATACGACCAGTGGTTGCGCGGACGGCACGGCGGACGGCCTATCAAAGTGAACTCGGCCGGTGAGGCCGTGGCTGAGATGAAACCATTTGCGGCAACACCAGGCAACGATTTGGTCCTCAACATCGACTGGCGATTGCAGCGCGACGCAGAAGCGGCGCTCGCCGACCAGATCAAAACGATCGCCAAACTTATCGGCCACAGAATCGGCGGTTCGGCGATTGTGGAAGATCCCAACACCGGGGCCATTTTAGCCCTTGTGAGCCAACCCAATATTGATCCCAATGACTTCGCCGCCGGCATTACGCAGAAAAAGTACGCGGCATACCTCAACGACCCGCTGCGCTCGCTTTTCAATCGCGCGATCTCGGGCGCTTATCCGACAGGGTCGACATTTAAAATGATCACCTCGTCCGCCGCACTGGCCAGCGGTCTCATGACGCCCAGCTCGACTCGCTACTGCGGTGGTGATTTTGACCTAAACGGATTTATTTTCAACGACGATCGCAGCGGCGGCCATGGAACGCTTGTGATGTCACAAGCTATTACAGAATCGTGCGACGTGTTTTTCTACCAAGTTGGCAACGAGCTTGGCATCGATCGCATCGACAAGTATGCATCCGCTTATGGCATCGGCCAGCGCACGGGCATCGATCTTCCCGGCGAGACTACCGGCACGTTGCCTTCGCCGCAATGGAAGCAACGCGTGTACAAAGATGTTTGGTACGCCGGTGACACGATCAGCGTTTCCATCGGGCAAGGCTATTTGGAAGCGTCACCTATCCAAATGCTCAAAGTTGTCAGCGCTGTTGCCAACGGGGGGACGCTGTATAAACCTCAACTCGTCAGCGCCATTCGCGACCCGCATGGTCACGTTCTCAAAACCTTTGAGCCCGAAGTGATCGGTCAAGTTCCGGTGCCTTCGGACGATTTAGCAGTTGTCCGCCAAGGTATGCTTGGTGTTATTGAGAGTGATTATGGCACAGCCCACAACGTGTATATTCCAGGTTTTCATTACGCCGGCAAAACCGGCACCGCTGAAAATGTTCCTACGGTAGACAATCCGTCGGGCCGCAACCACGCATGGTTTGTTTGTTTCGCACCTTACGAGAATCCAAAAATCGCCATCGTCGTTTTTATGGATCAAAGCGGCGGCTTCGGCGCGGTGAACGCGGCGCCCGTTGCGCAGGCAATCGTCAAATCCTATTTCCATATTAAAAATGCGCAGACAAACGGACGCGGCATTCACGACTAGCAAACGCCTGGCGACGCGCGTTCCAGGGACGCTTCTCCATCCTCACGAAGGCGGTTGCAGTCCCACGACGTAGGAGCAACTGCATGCAGGCAAAGACTTTTGCGCTCGCCGACTCAATGCGCCGCCTCGGCACCGAAAGCGCCTTTGTTGTCCTTGCACGAGCCAAAGAACTTGAGGCTCAAGGCCGCAACATCATTCACCTCGAGATCGGCGAGCCGGATTTCAATACACCCGAGCATATCAAGGATGCTGCCATACAATCACTTCATGCCAATCGCACGCATTACACCCCGGCCGCGGGAATCATGGAACTGCGCTCTGCGATTGCAGAATACGTAAAGCGCACGCGAGGTGTCGCGGTTACGTCTGACAACGTCGTGGTTGGACCCGGTGCAAAACCA
>JBPYDX010000156.1:0-2200 GCA_051986115.1 Candidatus Eremiobacteraceae bacterium | reverse complement strand
CGGTTTTTATGCCGTGGTGGTTATCATGTTTGACGGGAGCATATGCGGAACTTGGCAGATACGATGACGCTTGGCGCTGCATCGGCGAAGCAATGACGTTGGTAGAAACAACCAAGGAAACGTGGTTCGAGGCCGAAGTCCATCGAATTGCCGGTGAAATCGCGCTGAAGTCGCCCGAGCCCGATGCGGCGAAGGCGGAAACATATTTCGAGCGTACCCTCGCGGTCGCCCGTCAACAACAAGCCAAATCCTGGGAACTCCGCGCTGCCATGAGCCTCGCACGCCTCTGGCGCTCTCAGGGCAAGGCGCAGCAAGCACGCGAACTGCTTGCGCCGTGTACGGGTGGTTCACTGAAGGGTTTGACACGCGCGATCTGAAGGAGGCGAAGACGTTGCTGGAGGAGTTATCGTAACGGGACGACGTGAAGCCTATTGTCCCAATTCCGCGAGCGCCGTGTCCACGCGCGTCAATTTTTGTGATGGTCCGAATGGGGCGAGAATCCTCTTTGCCTCGGTTAGATGCCTTAGCGCGATAGGGCGTTTCTTTTTACTCTTGTAAAGCAGACCGAGAATGACGTGCGCATGACCGATGCGAAAACCATCAGGATCGAAATGTGGATTCTCAAGCACGTGCGTCATCATTTTCTGAATGCGCGAAGAAGCAGTGAGCCGTATCGTTAAAAGGATCGGTAGGTTCTTGAACAAAACCGCCAGCGGCGGCCTTTCCTTTCCAATCAGAGCCTGTAGGTAAATCTCGCCGAGAATGAGACGACACCAATCGGAAAAATGCCGAGCGCCCTCCTGTTCGCGTCGCAAAATAGCCTGTTCGATCCAATGGATACCTTCGGCGACTTTTCCGTTAAAAACCTTAGACACCCCGACGACATGGTCTGTTGCATTCAAGATATAGAGAAAACCACCAGCGTTCAGACGGTCGATTTGCTGTCTAAGCAGCGGCAGTCCTTCCTCGACTCGCCGCATCAGCACCAGGGCCATACCTTTCCCGACAAGAGCCATACTGCGGTCGTTGGGTACAACCGCGACAGCCGCTGCTTGTTCACAGTATTCCAGCGCCTCGGCGTAAGAGTCTGAAGCAAGCGCAATCCAAGCTAACAAGATCAGACCCAATCCTGTGGCTCGCGGATCATTTCGCTGACGGCCAAGCTCCATCAGTTCGCGAGCCAACCGGCGTGACTCTATAATGCGCCCTCGGTTTGCCTCCTCGCCCCTGATCCACCACATGATCCTGTTTAGAGTGAAACCGTCCGCCCCCTCGGAAGCAGCTTTGATTGCCTCTTGCTTGAGTATCTCCCAATCGCGCAGTGGCTTTGGCGCAACGAAAGAAGAAACGAGTATCTCAGCACCTAATGCAGCCGCTTTCGATCTGGCATCGCTTAGAGAGTTGGCAATACGTGAGATTTGTTGTTGTGCGACAATGGCTTCCTGATAGCGAAGGTTGAAAGTAAGTGCGCATACACGCATGTGCCCGATAATAACGACCCTGGGATCGACGCCGAGCCGAGTGATGCACGCCCAATAGCGTTCGATAACAGCAACGGTCATCCCTACCTGTCCGGTCATGAACAACAGTTGCGCGCATGGATCAAGAAACGCGGCGACTTGATCGTCGGAAGCACAGTCGGGATATTTGTCGAGCAGAGCAAGGGCAGCGGCAAAATGGGTTGCTCCCTCGTCAAGGGAATACACGCTGAAGTTCTTGCTGCCAGCCATCGAGAGATAGGTGAAGGCCTTATCGGCGAGGTCGGTCTGACTGAAATGGTGGGCGAGCACCTCGGCAACTTCCGTGAGCCGATTGCCCCTGCGACGCTCCACTTCTTCTGCGATCTTCAAGTGTAAGGCGGTTCGCGCTTCCGTAAGCAGGCTTTGATAGAGCGCGTCCCGCACCAGCGCATGCTTGAACTCATAGTCACCCGACCCACTTTCAGGCCGCACTAGGTCGAGGGTTTGCATCGCCGTGAGCCGCGCATCAACTTCGGTCTCGCCAGCCACCGCCGCCAACAATTGCGGATCGAACCGCCGTCCGATCACCGACGCTGCCTGCAACAACGTGCGGTCACTAGGAGCAAGCCGGTCTACACGTGCGGTCAGGACAGAGTTCACGCTCGCAGGTAAAGCCGCAGTCACTGCATGGGGATCGAAGTCCAGCTTACCCCCAACCGTGCGGATAATGCCGCGCTCGG
>JBPYDX010000155.1:0-4250 GCA_051986115.1 Candidatus Eremiobacteraceae bacterium | reverse complement strand
CGTAAAACGATAATGGACTCCATCAATCTCGTATTGTCGCGGAGGTCTCGTCGTGTAAGTGACGCAGTACGCCACATCAGGCTCTAACTGGCGCAATCGCTCGATGACTGTATCTTTGCCAGCTCCGGAGGGCCCTGAAACCACCAGCAACACGCTTTTGCGCAGTGAGATAGCTCCTTTTCTGACATCTTGGCGAACGCTATCCATATGTTGACGCTCGACTCTTGGTTAGTTGCCCGTCTGGCACGCGATCTTGACGCGACTCTCCGCGGCGCTCGAGTGCAGGGCATACAGACAACTTCGAACGCGCTCTTCCTCTATTGTTATCGGCGTGGCGAGGACGTTGTTCTGCACGCAAACGTCGATTCAAATGCTCCCCTCGTCGCCGCCTATCCCTTACGCGCGCCACAAAAAGAAAGCGGCAGCACCGGGTGGGCCGGTACGGCCGCCGGGGTTGTCCGCAACGCGAGCATCGACGCAGTTCACGCCGTGCCAAACGATCGCATTCTATTCGTCGACTTGCGTTCCCGATCTGCATTCGGCGTGCCTTCTACAAGCAGACTCGTCATTGAGCTGCAGCCCCGCAAAGCGAATGCACTTTTTCTGCGACCAATTGACGACCGATCGTTTGTGATTGTGGCCGCTGCAAAACAATTTGCACGCACAGACGGTGGACGATCGGTGGCGGTTGGCACTGCGTATGTCATGCCGCCCGCCCGGCGCCCCCAAATTGATCGAGCACAGTTTATCGTACTTGCAAGCCAACTCGAACCAGACGATAGTGCGCGCTTCGTGCGCTTGCTCGGGGAATTTGATCCCGCCTGCACGCCGCCGCTAGCGCGCGAGGTTATCTTTACGGTTCAACGGGATGCGCGTCAGCGCGGGTTGTCGGGAGCAGTCGATCCGAGAGCATTTCTCGACGCGTGGTCTGCACTCGCGCGCCAAGTCGAGGACGCGCTCGCCGATAGTGGGCCAATTTTTGTTGTCCGTAAGCGCGCTGTCGCGCAGTTGTGTCATCTCGTAACACTCCATTGGCCAGATGGCGAGGCATCAACCGCGGTTTCAGTCAACGAAGTTTGCGCGCAAACATTGGAAGTATTGCCGGCTCAAAGTCACGGAGCTGATCCCAGAACGCTTCACAAGAAGCTTGCAACCATGCTTGCGCGTTTAAACGACGAAGCCGACCGGCTGGAGCGCTCGAAAAATACAGCGGCTAACGCCGACAGCCTCAAAGATGCAGGAGACGCGATTTACGCTCATCTGAGCGAGATACAAGCGGGCTCAACGGAGTTTGTCACGCGGACAGGCGTGCCTGTTCCACTCGACCCGTTGCTTACGGCGAAGCAAAACGCCGCCGAGTATTTCCGTAAATACAAAAAAGCGCGTAGCGGTTTGCCGCACATCCAAGCGCGATTGGGTACTTTGCGAACAAATCGCGAATATTTTGAGCACTTATTGTGGGAACTCGAACGAATTGACGCGGACGGTTCGCGAGATGCGCCGGCGTTGCTCGCAGAGATTGCCGATGCCGCAGGACTAAGGTCCAAGGGCGCGAGGCGCCAGCGCAGGCAGACGGGGGCGAGGCGCGTTAGCGAGCAAACAGTTGATCTTGGCGAAGGTGTCGTCGCCTACGTCGGTCGTTCGCCTAAGGACAACGAACGATTAACTTTCTTGGTTGCGCGGCCAAACGATTACTGGTTCCATGCTCGCGGTGTGCCTGGCGCCCACGTGATTGTCAAAGCAGGTGATGGTCCGCTCTCGGGAGACCAAATCGAACGAGCGGCTGCGCTGGCAGCCGGCAACAGTCGTGGTGCCCGCTCGACCTATCTCGAAGTCGACTACACCCAGCGCAAGCATGTGCGGCGTCAAGCTGGCGGACGTCCCGGGTTAGTTTGGTACACAGATTTTTCGACGGTACGAGTCGCGCCCGAATCATCTTCGTTAAAACGATCGACAAACATGGCATCGCCGAATGAGTAAAAGCGATAGCGCAGCTCGGTTGCCTCGCGATAGGCTTGTAAGACTCTTTGCGTACCCGCAAAAGCGCACACCAGCATCAGCAGTGTCGATCGCGGGAGGTGAAAATTGGTAATTAAGGCATCAACCGTAGTCACCGTGTCGGGTGGGTGAATAAAAAGAGATGTCCAGCGTGCGCCCGCCGCAACGCTTCTCTTTCCTGACTGCCTGGCAGAATCTTCAAGCGCGCGCAACGTTGTGGTGCCGATAGCTATCACGCGCCCGCCACGTTCTCTTGTCTGAGCTATCGCCTGAGCCGTTTCTTGTGAAATCTCGTAGTGTTCAGGGTGCATAACGTGTTGACGAACGTCGTCGACATTGACTGGTCGAAAAGTTCCGGCGCCGATGTCTAGGGTGATCGTCGTCCAGGCACAACCATGCGCTTTGATCTGTTCGATAAGATCCTGCGTGAAATGCAAGCCGGCCGTTGGAGCGGCAACCGATCCAAGTTGTTTAGCGTAGACTGTTTGATAGCGCTCTTTGGCATCAGGCGGCGGTGTACGAATATATGGCGGCAGTGGTGTTAATCCAAAACGCTCCATCGCCTCATTGGCTTCAATGCCGTAAAATCGAACTACCCGATTGCCACCTGGCGCCCAGTTCAGAATTTCTATCCCTTGTGATGGCCCAAGCGTTAAACGGTCGCCAGGTCGAATGCGCTTGCCGGGCCGAGCCATAGCTATCCACGTATTTGGTTCAGCGGCCGGGTGGAGCAAGAGGACTTGGGCTGCGCCGCCGCGGCTGCGCTTCGGTAAAAAGCGCGCTGCTAACACCCGCGTGTCGTTGGCGACTACGAGATCGCCGGGCCGGATCAGCTCAACGATCTGTGAAAATTCGAGGTGGCGGTGCTCGCCGCTGCGCAAGAGCGCAAAAAGCCGAGACTGGTCGCGTTGGGGCGCAGGCGATTGCGCGATCAGTTCCGGCGGAAGGTCGTACGCGTAGGCTGCTGTGGAAAACGGATCGAGATCGCTCAAGCCTAGTGCTTGGCTGCAACTTGGCGTGACATGTAGCCCATCTCAAAACGTTGATATGAGGCAAGCTGGGTCAGCACAACGCCTGGATAATAAAAGTTGAGAATCGCATAGACGCCGAGGCCACCTTCTGCCATGCCTCGTGCACCGAGCTGACACATACCAACTCCATGCCCGTAGCCGGCACCGCGTACGTAAATGGTCCCGTCGTCGAGCACAAGGTTGGTAATTTTCGTGCTTTTTACGAGCCTGGTACCGGCGACCACGCGAAAGACAGTGCCGTCAATGCGAGCGTTGCCTCGACTCGTTATAAGGTCGACGCTTTGGAGTCTTCCAGATTGATCGACGCCGCCGGGCCGAACGGCACGCAGGTCGCCGGTGGACAGCAGCCACGGCAGTACGGCGCGATCGTTGAGTTCGGCAACAAAAGTGCTCGCCGGTATGGCCGCACTCCATTGCATGTACGGCGACATTGGACAATATGGATCGCGAACGGCCTGCAAATATGGTTGCGGATCGTTCAGACCGTGGCCATCGGACGTATAGCCGCCATCGCACGCTGAATAATATGCTGCGGCGAGCTGGTTGCCGTATATCATCACGACGCCGCGAGTTGCATCGACAGCATCGACGACCGGCTGTGACTCTGCATTTACGCCATTGTACGCTTGGTCTTGGTCGCCCGCTCGCAAATCGAAGCCCATATCTTCATGAGCACCAAGATGCGCAACCGCATAGGTGCGCGCCACAACTGCTTGCGCCTGCAGCGCCGACGGCGGCGTGCTTGCCGATACTTCACTCCCTACGACGCTGTACAAGTATTGTTCGAGCTCTACCGCGTTTATAATGGACAAGGAATTGTCCGCATCGCGCCCGACCACAATGCTGCCCCGATACGTTTGACCATCGACGGTCAAAGCTAAGTCAGTGAGTGGCGCAATGATAAGCCGATCGCTGGTAGCGATCGTTCCTGCAAGGAGCAGGCCGTCGGGTTGCGGGCGCACGTCGATGACGGTTGTGATGTCAGGTGTGAGCAGCGGCGGCGCGTCGCCGCCGTAGGGGCGAATCACGAGGCCCCCGGCGGAGGCAATCACCGCCTGAAATTGATGTTTCAACAAGAGAATGCGAACCGAGGTGTCAGCGCGCGCACCTAAGGGCGACCCAACAATGACGAGTGCGGCACCCGCCGCAGCCAAAAGCTGACGCAGGTTTCGATGCGTCAAGCCTACCGGCATCACAATAGCCGAGGATGCTCCACAGCGG
>JBPYDX010000154.1:0-3339 GCA_051986115.1 Candidatus Eremiobacteraceae bacterium | reverse complement strand
ATCGCTTGCTCGAAGCAGGTCTCGAACACGTGCAAATCAGCCTCCAAGGGCCGCACGCTTCGATGGCAGATGCGATCGCGGGGACACACGTGCATGCCCGTAAGCTTGACGCCCTACAACGTGTCTTGCGGCGCCCTGTAGCAGTAACACTCAATTGCGTTCTTCACGCGTACAATATCGATGACATCGAGCAGCTCATAACGTTGGCCGAACACTTGGGTGTTCACCGGCTCGAACTTGCGAATGTGCAGTTTTACGGTTGGGCATTTCGCAATCGCGGCGCACTCATGCCATCGCGCGAACAACTTGAACGTGCTGGCGCCATCGCTCGTGCGGCTCGCGAACGCCTTGCCGGCAGCATCGAGATCACCTACGTGCTTGCAGATTATTTCGAAGTCTTCCCGAAGCCGTGCATGGGTGGATGGGGCAGCCAGTTTATGACCGTCACACCCGATGGGCGCGTGTTGCCGTGTCCGGCTGCCTCTGCAATCTCAACCTTGCAGTTTGAAAACGCTCGAGACCGTTCGCTGGGCGAGATTTGGCATCGTTCCGCTGCATTTAACGCGTACCGTGGCACGGCATGGATGCCGCCACCCTGTCGCACGTGCGAGCGACGCGAGATTGATTGGGGTGGCTGCCGATGTCAGGCGTTTTTACTTACCGGCAATGCCGCAGCCACTGACCCTGCCTGTTCGCTGTCACCGCACCACAATGTGGTGATAGCGGCACAAGAAAGCAGGCAACAAGAGCCGCTCGCGCCCCGTCGCCCGCTTCGCGCCAGCTAGTCTTACGGGTAAACGCCGCGCAACTGGGTTGCCTGTGCTACTCGGCCAACAGCAACGGCATAGGCGCCTTGGCGCATGTTCACCTTAAGCTTACGCGCGTGCTCCAAGGTGTCGCGGAATGAACGTTCCATGATGCGCCGTAAGCGATCGTTGACCGCCTGCTCTTCCCAGAACAACTCTTGGAGATTTTGCACCCACTCGAAGTATGACACGGTTACACCGCCCGCATTTGCGAGGATATCCGGCAACACCATAATGCCGCGGTCGTGAAGGATGTCATCAGCTTCGGGCAGCGTCGGCCCGTTCGCGGCTTCGGCGACGATCTTCGCTCTAATACGTGGTGCGTTTTCAGCGGTGATCACTTTCTCCAGCGCCGCCGGGATGAGCACCTCGCAATCGTATTCGAGAACCTCTTTGTTCGAGATCTTATCGCCGCTAAAGCCCACAACCGTTCCGTGCTCGCCTTTGAATGCGATGAGCTTGGCGACATCGAGACCCTTGGGATTGCCGACGCCACCGCGGCTGTCGGATACGGCGACGATCGAGTACCCCGAGGCTGCAAATAACTCTGCAGCGTGCAACCCCGCGTTTCCAAAACCCTGAATCGCAACGCGCGCGCCAGCAGGCAGCTTCAACTCCTTCATCGCTTCATCGACGACATTAAGACAGCCACGCGCAGTTGCTTTGTCTCGACCAAGGGATCCGCCGACCGCGATTGGTTTGCCCGTGACGACGCCCGGGATCGAGTACCCATGTTGCATAGAGTACGTGTCCATAATCCATGCCATGATCTGTGGGGTCGTGTAAACGTCGGGCGCAGGAATATCTTTTTCAGGACCGATGATGATCGAGATTTCACTTGTAAAGCGACGTGTCAAATTTTCGAGTTCTTGCGGCGACATGCTCTTGGGATCGCAAATAACGCCGCCCTTGGCGCCTCCGAATGGAATGTTGACCAGCGCGCATTTCCACGACATCCACATCGCGAGGGCTTTGACTTCATCCAAAGTGACGTCAGGATGATAGCGGATGCCGCCCTTCCCGGGTCCGCGTGACATATTGTGCTGCACGCGATATCCTTCAAACACTCGGTGCTCGCCTGAATCCATGCGAACCGGTACCGACACACTAAGGATGCGCTTCGGTTCACGCAAATAGCCGTGAATGGAGCCATCTAATCCGATTATGCGCGCAATATCGTCGAGTTGGCGCTGTGCCATCTGCCAGACGTTGAGTGAAGCTTGGGCGGCTGAGCGATCCAGTGTCGTGGACATGAAACCTCCGTCTTCAGTAAAGCAAGTCGTCGAAGCGTGCCGTGCCCTGGAAGGGACTCGAACCCCTATGGCCTTGCAGCCACTGGTACCTGAAACCAGCGCGTCTACCAATTCCGCCACCAGGGCTTGACTCTAGGACGAGCGGGAAGCGCTACCCGAATTTCTTCGTCGCCAAGATATGACGGCCATGCTAATACCGCCTCGACGGCATCGGCGTCGCGGCAGCAACTGACGGATTGGGTGCGACGTTGCGCACTTCGGTAAACATAGCACGCCATGCTTGCTGCGCCGCCGGCTGCAAACTCACCAACGAGTGCATACCGTTCGGTTGCTCGTAATAGTGGCTGTTGGCACCACCTGCGGCGAGAAATTCCGACGCGGCATGGACGTACTGCGCTTTAATATATGGATCGTTTTCACCAGCAACGAAAAATATTGACTTTCCGCGCAGCGCACGTGCGGCGCTGTCCTTATCCTGATTCGTGAGCGTTCCGGCAATACTCAAAAGCGCATTCCATTGATTTGGGCGCACCGGCGCGATCAAAAAAATTGCTATGCCGCCGAGCGAGTAGCCCGACAGATACACCTGGCGTGGGTCAATGGTATATGTCTTCATGAGCCACGAAGCAGCATCGTCAACGTCGCTTGCCGCAGTAGGACTTGTTTCATCATCGCCTCGCGCGTACGGAACCGCAAAAATTGCTCCGCTCTCATCTGCTAAGCGCTGCAAATATGCAGTCGCGAGTAATTCGCTTTCTGTCTGCCCTTGGCCGTGCAGCATGATGATGAGCGGCGCGGCACGTTTGGCGTTATAGGTTGACGGCACGTAGACTGCCATTGGCTGCATCGTCTTGTCCGCGCTCGCCAAAAACAACACCGAGCCTGCGCCGTGTTGGGGCGCGGGGAGATAACTGCCGCTAACCAACTGCGTGCTGAGGCTCTCGTCTAGTTGGGCCACCAATGCAATTGATTGCAAAGCATCCGGCTCGCTCGCCGCTGTAACTGCGGCGATGTCGGCATTGAGCCGAGATACGAGGTCAGTTGCCGAAGACGTACGCGTTTTCACATCGGCGAGGTGATCGACCAACTGAGCGCGAGCGCTTTCTAAAGTCGCCTTGATTGCCGAGGGTGAAGGAGGCGGCGCGCCTGGAGATTGCGGTACCACATCTCCCGCGGCGATGAATGCAAGCAAGGCACCCACAGCGGTTGCGCCGTATGAGAGAGCACGCAACGTCCTGCGCTCGAGCATAGTAGAGAAACTCTTTATGGAACGCGCCTAG
>JBPYDX010000153.1:0-7615 GCA_051986115.1 Candidatus Eremiobacteraceae bacterium | reverse complement strand
AAAGCCGACGAAGATCGCCAACACGAAAACAGTGAGTTCGGTTAGAAAATGTTCCACTAGGCTGTTGCTCCTGCCAGTTGTGCTTTGACTGCATCGTTGGTGATTGCACCATCGCGCGTCACCGTGACGCCGCGCGTGATTTCGTCGCTCATGTCAATCGTCAGCTCGCCATTGTGCACGAGATGGTCGAACAGCGCGAGTACGTTTTTTGCGTAGAGTTGACTAGCGTGCAGCGGCATCGAGCTTGGCAAATTAAGTAGCCCAATGATCGTGACGTTATGACGTTCGACGGTCACGCCAGGCTCCGTGAGCTCGCAATTGCCGCCTTGCTCGGCAGCCAGATCGACGATGACCGAACCGGGGCGCATGCCAGCCACGGCGGCAGCGGTAATGAGTAAGGGTGCTCGCCGTCCGGGAATAAGCGCTGTGGTTATGATGACATCCATATTTGCGGCGCTTTTTACAATCAGTTCCTGATCGCGGCGCTGCTGCTCTTCAGGAAGCGCTTTAGCGTAACCGCCTGCGCCTTCTGCGCCTTCTTGCGTGGCAGAGCTCAAAAAGCTCGCGCCTAAGCTTTCAACTTGCTCCTTCACAACGGCACGAACGTCAAACCCGCTGACCACTGCTCCCAAGCGTCGCGCGGTCGCAATCGCCTGGAGACCGGCCACACCTGCTCCAAGCACGAGCACCTTCGCTGGCGGAATGGTGCCTGCAGCCGTCATCAGCATCGGTAAGAATTTTGGCAAAGAGTTAGCCGCGAGCAGGACGGCTTTGTAGCCCGCGACTGTTGCCTGCGAGGAAAGCGCGTCCATGCTTTGCGCGCGCGAGATTCTCGGAATGAGTTCCATGGAAAACGAGGTGATGTTTCGCTGTGCCAGTGCTTGAGCAAAGGCGGGCTTGAAGAGCGGCTGCAGAAAAGCGATCAGCGATGAGCCTTGCGGGATGAGCGCGATCTCGTCGTCGAGTGGGCGCTGCACCTTAAGCACGAGCCCCGCGTTGTTATACGTTTGTGATGCGCTGTCAACGAGCGTAGCTCCAACGCCAGCGTACTGCTCGTCGAGAAAACCCGCACTCGCCCCAGCACCGCTTTCGATAAAGACCTTATTCCCCGATTTGATAATGCGCGCTACAACATCCGGCGTCACCGCAACCCGGCGCTCGCCGGGAGCTATTTCCTTGGGAACGACGACGTTCACGCGCATCCTCCATGAGCATCCAGCCACGGCTCGAACCGAGCAGGGCCGAAATACATTCACGCGCTTCGCGCTCCCACCCTGTTCTGACGCGCTCTTTCTCGTCGCGACATAACGTGGAAGTGTGCCAACAGTCTTAGCGCTGCGCGCCATCGCGGGAGTCAGCACGTGCGATCGCGAATTAACACATTCCGCCATGGACGCACCTTCACTCACGCCGGCCCGCATCGTTGCGGAACTGGATCGCTATATTGTCGGCCAAGCCGACGCAAAGCGAGCGGTTGCCATTGCGCTGCGCAATCGCTACCGTCGCGAACGCCTGGAAGGTGACATGCGCGATGAAGTGATCCCCAAGAACATTTTGATGATCGGGCCAACCGGCGTCGGTAAAACTGAAATCGCGCGACGCTTAGCGCAGCTCGTGTCTGCTCCGTTCTTAAAAGTTGAAGCCACAAAGTATACCGAAGTTGGGTATGTCGGGCGCGACGTGGAGTCAATGGTGCGAGATTTGGCCGAGGCTTCGATTCGCATGGTGCGAGCTGAGCGGCTTGAAGAAACCAAAGATATGGCCGAGGATCTTGCGATCGACCGCCTGGCCGACATTCTCGATCCGTCAACGCGGGTAGGTACCCCAGCTGTCAACAACCCACTGTCCGCATTGTCAGCGATGATTGGCGGTCAGACGAGTCGCGTGGCAACCGAACCACCGCCGCAGCGAACCGCTGAAATGGATGAACGCCGCGCGCGGCTCAAAGAAGAAATTCGCACAGGCTTTTACGACGTGCGACTGCTTGAGATTGAAGTCGAGGAAGCGCCCCAAGTGTTAGGAACTTTTGGCGGTCCGCAAATGGACGACATGGGTTCGAACATGAATGATTTGCTTGCCGGCATTCTTCCCAAGCGGCGCTCCAAACGCCGAGTTTCAGTCGCCGAGGCACGCGAGATATTCCGTCAAGAAGAAGCGGCAAAGCTTGTCGATAACGAATCGCTCAAGCGCGAAGCCGTCCGGCGCGCGGAGCAAAACGGGATCATCTTTATCGATGAAATGGACAAGATCGCAGGTTCTGGCGGACGCACTGCGGGCCCCGACGTGTCGCGCGAAGGCGTGCAGCGTGACATCTTGCCGATCGTCGAAGGCTCGACGGTCATTACAAAGTATGGACCCGTGAAAACCGATCACGTGCTGTTCATCGGCGCAGGTGCATTTCATATCTCGAAGCCAAGCGACCTCATCCCCGAGCTGCCAGGGCGCTTTCCAATTCGCGTGGAGTTGCAGAGCTTGACAAAAGAAGACTTCAAAACGATCTTGACGCAGCCCAAAAATGCTCTCATCGAACAATACCGCCAGCTGCTTGCCACAGATGGCGTCACGCTTGACTTTACCGACTCGGGCATCGACGCAATCGCGCGGCTGGCCACGCTTGTCAACGATCAAACGGAAAATATCGGCGCGCGCCGTCTGCACACGATGCTCGAGCGAGTCTTGGAGTTGGTAGCCTTCGAAGCGCCCGAACACGGCGGCAGCGTAACCATCGATCAAGCGTACGTCGAGCAGCGGCTTGACGACATTGTCAAAGACCAAGACCTCTCACACTACATCCTCTAATGCTGGAACATGGCGTACAAACGAACCATACTCGCTGATCCAAATCCCGTGCTGCATAAGGTCGCCAAGAAGGTCGGCCTACAAGAGCTGCGCTCGCCGCTCGTGCAGCAACTTATCGACGACATGATCAAGACGATGTACGAAGCACCGGGCATCGGCTTAGCGGCGCCGCAGGTCGGCGTGAGCAAGCGGATCTTTGTGAGTGACATCGGAGAAGAGCACGAGCTCTATGTCTTCATCAATCCCGTGCTCAGCGATTTCGCAGGGGAAGAAACATCGGTTGAGGGTTGCTTGTCGATCCCAGGCAAGATTGGCGATGTCACCCGCGCACAAAACTGCATCGCCAGTGGTCTGGACCGCAATGGCAAGAAGATTCAAGTGGAAGCTTCTGGTTTGCTCGCGCGGTGCTTTCAACACGAAGTCGATCACCTCGATGGTATTTTGATTAGCGACAAAGCCGCCAACATGCGCGACGCTGCGCCACCAGATGCGGCGCTGCACGAAGACGCAAGCGCCGGCGCGCACGAAGCCACGATCTAACGTGGCCGCCCGCAAACTGCGGACGGTTTTTTTTGGCAGCTCCGCATTTTCAGTGCCCTCGCTTGAGCGCTTGCTCGCCCAACAGAATATCGTCGCGGTGTGCTCTCAACCCGACAAGCCCGCGGGTCGCGGACTGCGCGTCACACCAACCGCGGTCACGGAGCTTGCACGAAACGATGGGCGACTGGTGTTCACGCCGCAACGTTTGGATCGTGATTTTATCGAGCAGATAGCGCAGCTTGAGCCCGAACTTTTAGCGAGCGCTTCGTACGGCAAAATCTTGCCGCGTGCGCTGCTCGAGCTGCCCGGTTTGACTGCTCTGAACGTGCACCCAAGCTTGCTGCCGCATTATCGAGGCGCAACGCCCATTCAGAGCGCGTTGCGTGACGGTTGCGACGCAACAGGCGTGACAATTTTTTGGATGGCTGAGCGTATGGATGCCGGTGACATCGGCCTCAGCCGCAGCGTGCTCATTGAACCGAGCGACAATTTTGGATCGCTGCACGATCGGCTCGCGCGTGTGGGCGCAGACATGCTGGCTGAAGCCGCGCTGTTGCTCATCGAAGGACGCTTGCCGCGTATCGCACAGGACGAATCGGCGGCAACCTATTGTAAGCCATTGACGACCCAAGAGCGGCGCCTGCGCTTTGACGTATCGGCGGCCGCAGTTGTCAATCAAATCCGCAGCCTTAGCCCGCAGCCGGCTGCCTGGATGCTCGTTGACGGCAAGCGCCTTAAAGTCTTAGAAGGCGAAGTGGCCAAGCTGCCATCGGGGATCGCTGCGTCGGCTGGCGAGTGCGTCGTCGACAGTCAGGGCGTGGTGGTTGCGGCAGCCTCGGATGGCGTTCGCTTATTACGAGTCATTCCCGAAGGCAAGCCCGCAATGACCGGTGCAGAATTTGCCCAGCGCACGCCGGCGCGCCGCCGCTAAACCAAACGCGCGCGAGGTCGCGCTTCGTGCATTGCTTGCGGGTGGTGGTCAAGCTGCACTTGAGGCAGCATTGGCCAGCGATGAATTGCACGCACGCGACCGCGCATTGCTGACGCAGCTGGTGTATGGCACGGTAAAGATGCAACGTGCGCTGGACTGGTCGCTCAAACGGTATTTAAGAAGGCCGTTTGACAAACTCAGTCCTCAGTTGCATTGGACGTTACGGCTCGGCGCCTACCAATTGTTATACATGGATAGGATCCCAGCGCATAGTGCGGTCGACGAAAGCGTAAAGTTGGCTCGCGCCACGGGCCACCGGGGAACAGCGAGCGTCGCGAATGCCGTACTACGCAAGGTATCGCGATTTAGACTGCGGCCGCCGCGCCCGAACCCAGAAGATTCGCTTGACGCGTTCGCCGACTACGCGTCCCTCCCAGATTGGCTTGCGAGACACTTGATCGAGCGTTTTGGTTTTACATTGGCGCTGCGGATTGCGGAGGGATTCAACGCGATGCCGCGGCGCGCGGCGCGGGTAAACACGCGGATCTTGAGCGTCGATGAGGCGATTGCATCGCTCGAACGTCTTGGCGTGGAGGTGCAACCCAGCCGCTACAACATTGCCGACTGCATTGTTTTCAAGAAAACACCCGCAAGCGCAAGTGACGCTCTCAACCGTCTCATTCGTAGCGGCCGGTTGACGATGCAAAGCGAAGAGAGCCAGCTTGCGGTGGCGGTGCTCGACCCCAAACCAGGCGAGACAATTGTGGATGTGTGCGCCGGTCGGGGCGTCAAAACGGGAGCGATTGCGCAGCGAAACCCCCAGCGCTTGATGGCGCTTGATGATGATAGCCGAAAACTGGCGGCCTTGGCGCAAGATATGGTTCGCTTACGAACCAATTCCGTCGAGACGCTTACGGCAGACGCGACCAAACCGTTCTTTGACCAAGTTCCCGCAGCGGATGCTGTGCTCGTTGACGCGCCGTGTTCGGGCATTGGCACGATTGGTCGGCGCGCCGAACTACGCTGGACCAAATCGGACACTGATCCGGCGCGCCTAGCGCAGACTCAACGCGCGATTTTAAATCAAGCTGCACAGACGGTTAAACCCGGCGGCCGTTTGCTCTATGTCAGTTGCTCGACCGCAGCGGTTGAAGACGAACAAGTAATAGATGAGTTCTTGAAGATCAACGCTGGTTGGCAGGCGTCGAGGCTAGAGTTTGACGCGCCCGAAGGCTCATTGTTGCGCATCGGAAACAGTGTGCTGACGGTGCCCGGAGTTGATGGAACTGATGGATTTTTCTACGCACGCTTGCAGCGCTTGACGTAACAAGAAGCGAGCAGGCGCGAATGCTCGCGTCGGTGTACCCCTGCGCATGGACGTACTCGCCATTCGCTGGGAGTCGCTCATCGTCGTTCTCGCTTTAGGTGTGCTTGCATTATGGTCGCTTGCCGAGGCGTCGCGCAACGAACCAACGGTCAGCCCAAGTGTCGGGGAACGCCAGATCATGCTCGAAGTTCGACGCCCCGGCAAGCAGCCCGATCGGATCCCCTTTACGGACGGCGCCACCTTAGGTCGAAGCCGCACGTGTCAAATCACCTTCAACGATGCAACAGTGAGTAAAGAGCATGCCAGGCTTCGACTTGACGGCCACGACGCGATCATTGAGGATCTCCAATCTACTAATGGGACTTTGGTCAACGGCAAAGCGATTGACGGCCCAACTAGCTTGCGACGGGGGGACAGGATAGCTCTCGGCAGCAATTTAATTGTGTTCGTCGGCGAAGTTTCGATCGTTCCCAGCCGCGCGAACGAGTGAGGATTCCAAGGTTCGATGGAGGTCGCAGTCACGACCGACGTCGGCACAGCCCAGCGGCATAATGAAGATAGCTGGTGTGCCGAACAGCTGCACCGCAATGTCACGCTTCTCGCTGTGGCCGATGGTTTTGGACGGCCCGGTGGTTCTCCATGTGCAGCAATAGCGCTTGACATTATTCGAGAATCCGTTCGGCGCGAGTTTCGTCAAGCAACACCGCCACGCAGCCTGACCGGCGCTGATGTGCGTGATATTCTCATCACTGCGTTTTCCGATGCCAACGCGCGTCTGTTACGCCTGAGCGGCGGCGGAGACGACCATGTCAACGCGGCATGTACGTGCACTGCCGTGTTGATCGTCAGCAATCAAGCGTTCATAGCGCATATCGGTGACTCGCGCGCCTACTTGTTCCGTCGCGGTGAGCTCGTGCAGCTCACGACTGACGAATCGATCGTGCCCGATCTGGTTACTAGTAGTAGCGGCACACCGCGACCCGCACGCTATCGACACGTCCGCCCACTGCTCACGCGTGCACTTGGAGTTGAAACTGAAGCCATCGCCCCCAAGGTGACGCATTACACGTTTCACGCAAACGACGCGGTGCTCTTTTGCACTGATGGTGCTTACCGCGCACTCTCGGCGACGGATTTGCAGCTAGCGCTCAATAACCGGGATCAAAAAGCAGAGTGGATCACAGATCGGGTGCTGACGCTGGCGCGCGCCGCCGGCAGCATCGATAACGTAACCGTGCTTTTGGCTCGAGACGCAACCGAACATGGCGTACCCGCGGAGCGGCGAGCTGATCCAAAACCGAAGATGCGATCGGTAGCGGCGGCCTTTGTCGCGGCAGCGGGCGCGTTGCTGTTGTCCGTCTCGTTAATGTGGACTGCCGACACGAAATTGTATCTGGGCAGTGATGCTGCGGGAAAAGTCACGCTGTACTCCGGCTCGCCACTCGTCATACTCGGCGTACCCCTGCATATACCGAGAGCGAGTTACAAAATTTCAGAGCAATCACTGCCCAAAGTCGTGCGCGACCAGCTCAATGATGGACTGAGCGTTGCGTCGCCGGCTGCAGCCGCGGCGCTCGTCGCTCGATGGCAACCCAAACCCCAGCACTAACACTTCCCGCACCGGCGCGCTGGCGCGCCTCCATCCCGCTCATTGTCGTCCTGGTTTGCTGTGGCATCGCGTTCGGGCTGCTGTTGCCGCTCGACGGAAAGTTTGCGTGGTGGTTGCTGCCTTTCTTGGCGGCTGGTTTTCTTTGGTGGAGCGTTAGTATTAAGGAAGCCGATCAAGCCGATCGCACGGTGATTCCGCTGGTCGCGGCGTTGTGTGCGGTTGGCATTCTTGTGATCTCGCGGCTTGATAGTTCGCTAGGCAGCCACCAGGTAGGTTGGATGCTCTTCGGTTTAGCTATCGTGATCTTCGGCCAACCCTTGTTTTTGCAATATCAGAAATTGCGGTCAGTGATCTACCTGTGGTTCTATCTTTCGCTTGCACTGTTTATTTTGTTGCAGCTCTTCGGAAC
>JBPYDX010000152.1:0-4910 GCA_051986115.1 Candidatus Eremiobacteraceae bacterium | reverse complement strand
TTGCCATGCTAGCGAGGTGTAATTGAAAGTTAAATCAGCCGCGATAAAATGTTTCGTTCTGTCGTTGTCAGCAGCTGCTGCGATACTTTTCAGCCAGATCGTGGCCAACGCCGACCCTTCTCCGACGCCGACGGCTTCACTCGCCGCTTCGGGCTCGGCCGCGGGTGCCCCGTCCCCGTCTCCAACGCCTCGTTACTACAACATGATCAACGATATTGACACCACCGGTTCCGTTGACCGCGACGCGACGCTTTTCTATTACTTCCAAGGCAACACGGATGGATCAGGCAAGGCGAAGTATGAGCTTCGCTACGGACGAGATTTGTGGAACGACAATGCGGTGATACGCATACGCATACCGTTTCTCACTAAATATCCAACTATAGGGAACCCATCTACCGGGCTAGGAAACACCGAGCTTGGCTATTCCTATAGTGTCTCTTCACCGACATTTAACCACTCACTAGAACTTCGCGGCTCGTTCGCAACGGCTGCCAACAAGGTGTCAAGCAACGACACACAACTCAAAGGCTTCTATACAACCAAATGGAAGTGGAAAGGTGGCGCTCTTACCTATCTTAACGAATACGATCAAAGCATCATCGTGCCACCCGGCTCGTCGTGGACGAGCTACTATGAAGGCAAGCTCACCGTACCTGATTACGCGTTTCCTAACCTGAAAGGTTTGAATTTTTCCACCTACTATAACTTCCGCTGGCTTTTCGATAGTGGGGGAAAGTTCAAGGATGCGCTTGGTGCGACGCTCTACGGTAACGTCAAGGATGTGGCAGTGTCTGTCTTTGATTCATGGGGCCTCGGCGGCAATGCTGGTTCCCTTTGGAGATACAAATTTGAAGTGAACATTACGGGAAAATTTTAATCGCGACAACGTTAGCAGTAAGCTGTAAGGAGTATAGCCATGGCTGTCAACACAACGGGAACGGATCCGCTCGAGCGCTTCCGCAAACTAGATACGATCAGCCCGTTTGAGTTAAAAGACGACCTTACAAGAATCGCAAAGGATCCAAAGAGCACAGAAGTTTTTCTTAATGCTGGGCGTGGCAACCCGAACTGGATAGCAACAACGCCGCGTGAGGCGTATTTTCTCTTTGGCACTTTTGGTGTCGAAGAATCAAAGCGAGTCTGGGACGAGCCGGATCTCGGCGGGATGCCCGCACAAGCGGGAATCGGCGCGCGTTTTGACAGCTTTATCTCGCGGCATGCCAAAGATCCCGGCGCGGCTGCTCTCAAATCCTACATCGACTATGGCGTGCAAAAACTCAAATTTGACAAAGACGCTTGGTTGTATGAGCTGACCGACGCGATCATCGGCGATATGTATCCCGTACCAATGCGTATGGGCACACATATGGAAAAGGTTGCTCAAGCATACCTGGTGCGCGAGATGTGCGGAGATTCACCGCCGGCTGGAACGTACGACATTTTCGCCGTTGAGGGCGGAACGGCAGCGATGTGCTATATCTTCGATTCGCTGATGGTCAATGGTCTGCTCAAGCGTGGTGACCGGATTGCGCTCGCCATGCCTACCTTTACGCCGTACATCGAAATCGCACATTTGGATCGATATTCGTTCGACATCGTCGAGATCGATGCCAGCGGTCTCTATCCGTCTGGCGCACATTCATGGCAATATCCCGACAGCGAGATCGACAAGCTGCTCGACCCGACAATTAAGTCTTTCTTCGTCGTTAATCCGAGCAACCCGCCCTCGTATGCGATGCAGCGGTCGTCGCTCGAACGTATTGCTAAGATCGTGCGCGAGAAGCGCAAGGATCTTATTATTATCACAGACGACGTTTACGGGACTTTCGTTGAGGGGTTTGAGTCGCTCATGAAATATGCGCCCCGCAACACCATTACCGTCTATTCATACTCAAAATATTTCGGCTGCACGGGATGGCGCCTGGGAGTCATCGCCATTCATCAAGACAACGTCTTTGATGAGATGATCGCTGCGCTGCCCGAAAGCGAAAAGCAGCGTCTGCGCAAACGCTATGGGCCGCTGACGCTGCAGCCCGACAAGATCAAGTTCATCGATCGCCTGGTTGCAGATAGCCGTCAGATCGCGCTCAACCACACGGCGGGCCTCTCGATGCCTCAACAAGTCATGATGACGTTCTTTGCTCTCTTCGACTTGACCGATTCGAAGCACGCGTACAAGGATCTCACTCGCCGGATCTGTCAGCGGCGCTTGGAGCAATTGTGGAAAGGGCTGAACCTGCCATTAGTCCCCGACCAACAGCGCGCCGGCTACTATTCGACGTTAGACTTGATGAAGTGGGCAGAACTGCAATATGGCAAGGATTTTATGAAATTCTTGACCGAGAACTATCACCCGCTGCAGATCGTCTTTGCACTTGCGACATTCCATTCGATCGTTCTCTTGAACGGCAGCGGTTTCGGCGCGCCGGATTGGTCGGTTCGCGTATCGCTTGCCAATCTTCCCGACAGCGCATACTCTGAGATTGGCAGCGATCTCACCGATGTTGCCAGGACTGCGGTCGAGCGTTGGAAGAAAGAAGGCGCGAAAACCTAGACCATAAGGAGAACATGAACAACATGGTTTTAAATCGTCGTATACGTTTGGCCCTCGTGGTATCGGTTGCATTCGTATGTGCGCTTGGAATCACGACAAGAGCACTTTCACAACCAGCGCAACATGCTGGGCCTCACGCGCATCAGCTCATACAAGTAAAGACCTGCGATCCAAAATTAAATGTGAGAACCAGTGGCGGGTATGCGCCGGGGCCGTATTACGGCGCGTACGCACCTGGTTGGGGTTATCGAGGCGGTTATTGGGGCGACCCGTACGGCGCTCGATACTATCAAGAACCGGTCACGACAACGCTGCCGCAACTCGGCATAGATTACACCAACATCTCCAATATGGTCATGACTGAGATCGACTTCGGTTTGGTGGTCAATGGCGTTCTCCGAGCTGAAGTAAAAGACGCCGGCACATTCTCACCCGGCGTAGAAATTAGACACAAGTTTGGAATTAGCGCCAATGTGTTCCCAATTCAAAGCGGATTACCCGATTGTGTTCCGCTACGGATCACGTTTGAAAACGGCACCAAGTGGACTAACCCTGGACTGCCTCCGAAGAACGAGAAAATCTACTCACCCAACGGACAGATCCACCTGAACCCATAAGGGTGTCCGGTCCTTGAAAAAACGGGCTATTCAAAGGCCTTTCGCGCCTCGGCGATAGCCCGTTTTGTGGCTGCGGGAGCTGCACCGACGGCGGCGTTGATGCGATTTGTCTTGATTGCAGCTTTTAGTGACTTGTAATCTCGCTCCACTTGATCTGCATACGTCGTGGCGAATTGCGCCATCGCGACATCGAATGTATCTTTGCGTCCAAGGTAGCCACTGAGAACCGCTGGATCGAGCGATCTCGCGTGCGCATGCGCAATCGCAGCGCCGCAAACTCGAGCGTATTCGTCAAACGCTCGTTCGGTTGCATTGGCGAGATTCACCGCCCATTTCATGTCTTTCAACTGCCGAACGTAATAGTCGCGGCCACGCAGGCTGGTCCACCCGAGAAACGAATCACTCGCCGCTTGCATAATGCGCTGACCTGTGACGATGCGCTCTCCTTGATTCTCAAACGAGGTTTGACTATTGTATGCCTCGAGCACTGATCGATTGGCCTCTTTGACTTGCAAGAGCAATGAGTCTCCATCGCCAGCCATCATTAAAATGATACCGCAGCGGGTGCCAACGCTGCCAACACCGACGATTTTAAAAGCAGCATCCACAGCTTTATAGCGGTCAAGCAGCAACCGTTGATCGCGGCGCAACGTGTTGGCATAGCGATTGAAAAGTTCGTTGAGAAGATCACCCCCTGCAGCCTGGCGCACCCGAAAAAGTGCCAAGGGGTTGTCGACAAAACGCGGTCGCCCATCCACGATCTCTGTGAGCTTCTCAAACGCCGACACCTGCGTGCTGGCTTGCGCTTTGCGAACGTGACCCATCAACCGTTTCCGCGCGCCGGTGGTCTTCATGAACCGCGATGCGATCGTCGCCGGATCTAACTTGAAATACCACACTTCTAGCGACGTCATCTCGGCGAATTCGGCCATGTGCGTCCGATAGCTCTCCGACATCGCTTCAACCGCGTTAGTACGCACTCTTGATGGCAAACCAAGATACCGACCGGCCACTTCGAAACTTGCTCCCAGCCGCTTTACGTCCCACTCCCACGGTGCTGTGCTAGCCTCGTCGAAATCATTCGTGTCGAAAATAAGCGCGCGCTCTGGCGTTGCAAACATGCCAAAATTGAGCAGGTGGCAATCTCCACATGCTACGACGTTCAAACCAGAGTTTGGTGTGTTGGCAAGATCAGTAGCCATGACCAGCGCGGAGCCTCGCATGAAAGCGAAGGGCGATTCTGACATTCGCCCCCAACGAATTGGTAGCAGTCCTTGCACCCGAGTTTTGTTTTGCTCAGCGAGTAGCGCGATAGGATCGGGCCGGCCTGCCCACGGCACGAACACTGCTTGCGAGTGTCTTGGAATCTGCTGCCTCAGCGTTTTGCCTGCTGCTTTTCGTTCTTGTAGCGTCGCGAACCGCATGTTACGCCTAAGGATAACGTCACGCTCGCGACTCGCTTGCCTGGGCTTTAGCATGCAAAAAAATTGCACGCCGGTCGATTTCGCTCCCCTATTTGCATGAGGACGTTTTATAAATTAAGGGTGCGTAAGCGGTGTTCTCCGAAAGTTCTTAGATATCGCACTGGAGGTCGATTACGCCGTGTACAGCCGAAAGCGCAATGTGATCGCCAAGACGATGGTCGCATGTGCCATCTTTACATCGTTGGTCTTGGGCATAAACGTGCCGGCACGCGGCGCCGCATCTGCGCCACAACCGTTAGGGAGCGCCGCACC
>JBPYDX010000151.1:0-3569 GCA_051986115.1 Candidatus Eremiobacteraceae bacterium | reverse complement strand
CCATTGACGCTCGACGCCAGGTCCCGAAAGCAATGCGTAACGCTTTGTTGTACGGCGGTATTGCGTCGTTCGTCTTGGTGCTAGGACTGCTACTCGCGACGCCGGCCGGCGGAATCGGAAGTGTGGTGTCTGGTGGCATCAACACGCTACTCGCCGCATTGCCGGGCTGGCTACAAGATTTTTTCCTCGTTATGGTGATCGTTGCGTTCTTTAGCTGCGGGACCGCGGTTCAAGGGGCTGGCGCGCGCGTAGCCTTCGCGCTTGCTCGAGATGGGTGCTTGCCTTTCGGGGACCAGCTCAAAAAGATTTCACCGCGTCATCATACACCCGTCAACGCGATCCTCGTCGGAACGATTATACCGTTTTTATTCTTGCTGCTTGTACTGATCAATCCAAGCAAACCCGTCCACATTTTGTGGTTTGATTATCCGGCAAACGTGAATGCGCTCTATGCACTGGTTTCGTTTGCGACATCCGGGATTTACTTAGCCTTTCTTCTGACCGTCTTCGGAGCATTTTTCGCGCGTCGCCGCGGTTGGAAACCCAAAGGTGCATTCACCTTAGGCTCCTGGGGAATGCCAGTGACAATAGGCGCCGCGCTTTACTTGTTCCTCATGCTGTTGAACATCGTTTGGCCTGGCGCGCCCTCAGGTGGGCGCGCAGTTTTTAACTATGGTTGGATAACCTTGTTGGTAATGGCCGTAATAGTTGGCGCCGGCGCTATTTACGAGGCGATCGCAAGACCGGACCTGATGATGGCACAACGTCGAATCGAACATTCGTCATGATTGGCAAACAGAGGGTCGCCCGAGTCTGTTCGCTCGTTGCTGCTTTCAATATTTGCGCCTGGGTAGTTGCCCTTGCAATGTTCCGATTGCATCCTCTCCTGCTTGGAACCGCCTTTTTGGCGTTCACACTAGGTTTACGCCACGGTGTCGATGCCGACCACATAGCAGCCATCGACAGCGTTACGCGCAAGCTGATGCAAGAACGCAAAGTGCCCGTCACTGCAGGACTCTTCTTCTCGCTCGGCCATTCGACGGTTGTCGTTGGCTTGTCGCTCGTTGTAGCACTTGCCGCCTCGACGTTTGCGGGCAAGCTGTCCAGCGTACAAAATGCCTTCGGTTTTATCGGGACGGCTATTTCCGCTTCGTTCTTGTTTGCAATAGCGCTTGTCAACGTATTCGTGTTGATGGCAGTCTTGCGAGCGCTCAGGCGCCAAAACTCTGGCGAATCTCATTGCGAACAACCGCTCTCTGATTTGTTGTCGCAACGTGGAGTCTTGTCGCGAGTCTTTCAACCATTGATCGGCCTCGCCAACAGCAGTTGGCACATGTATCCCATTGGTCTTTTGTTCGGATTAGGTTTCGACACAGCAACGGAAGTTGCGGTTCTGGGCATCGCCGCAGTCGAGGGCGTGCGAGGTCTTCCCGTACTCGCGATTTTGATCTTCCCGTTGCTCTTCACAGCGGGAATGAGTCTGGTTGACACAGCTGACGGTACACTCATGCTGGGCGCGTACGGCTGGGCGTTCGCAAGCCCGCAGCGAAAGCTCTATTACAATGTGACGGTAACGTTTGCTTCCGTTGTGGTATCAGCAGTTGTTGGTTCTATTGAGGCAGCAACTCTTATTGGTAGCAAACTTAACTTTAAGGGTTGGTTTTGGATCCACATCGAATCGTTGAGCGGCCATTTCGGAGCGATAGGCCTGGCGATCGTTGGAATTTTCCTATTCAGCTGGATGTTCTCAAATATTTTGTGGCGCCTGCGGGGGTCATGGAGAAGCTCCGAACAGCCAGCGATCGAGATCCGTTCCGAATGACCCGACGCCGCCTTTCTTGGTCGCCATAACCCCGTTGGTAATTGGCGGCCAGGTGACATTTGTGGCTGCGCTAACCTCGTTATTCCCTGAGAGCAACATCACAACGCGGTAGTTCACTGTGCGATGAGACTGGATCATTTCAGCCGCGTCATTGTCAGCTGGGCGGAAGACAAAGACCCGCTCGATTTGCCCATTACCCGGCACTTGGAACGGGACCCATAGCGACGCATTCATGGGTGTAATCGATCCCGTCACAACAGAATTTGCATGATCCGGATCTATTGTGAAATCAGCACCCCACAGGAAATCTTGGCCGGGATCTGACTCGATCAATTTTGCGGCCAAGATGGCGGCGGGTCGTGCACCCGTGTTGACGATGCTGAGCGGCACACTCACGTGCGGACCACCTTCGTTTGAAGCGAAAACCTCACTCATGACAACACTAACCCGAGCGGGGCGAACACTCCAAAAAAGCGTGAGCAATGAAATAACGAGAGAAATTAAGGCAATGAGAACAGACAGGTTGACCGTGCGCACCGCTTGCGGGATGCTCGCAACCCATGCTCTACTGTCGGCAGCAGTTGGCTCTTTGGGCATTATGTTCGAGCGCTACTCCGCCACAGTGTCAATCGTTGCGCTTACATCCCTCGAAACGTGAAGGCGCCCAAGATGCCGCAACCAAGCACAAGTAATGCCGGATTGATCTTCGTGCGCAGCACGAGGATGAGCACAAGCGCAGCCATTGCGACTGCGATCCAGTTAAGTCCAACACCAAACGCAATCGGGGCATGACCAAGTCGCAGCGACGTTTTACCAAAGGTGATCAATCCCGCCAGCATAAGACCTAAGGCTGTCGGCGCCAATCCCTGTTGGATGGAGGTGCGCCAGGGCCATTGCTCGAGCCGAATCCAAAGGCGACCAATAATGAGAGCGAACAGCCCGGTGGGCGCATAAAACGCGAAAATCACTGCAATCGCGCCCGCGAGTCCAGCGACGCGCTCACCAATGGCTGCTACCATGTTCAAGTTCGGCCCAGGCGCCATCTGGCCAAGCGAATAGAAGTGTGCCAACTGATCTTCGGTTATCCAGTGATGCACATTGACCGTGAGCGTCTGCATCTCGGGATACGCTGCCATGCCGCCGCCCACCGTGAGCAGCGACAGGTAGGCAAAAACAGCGATTAGCGACGGTATCTGGTTCATGATGCTGTTTGCCCCGTTGGTTTTCCTGATGAGCGCGGCCGATAGGCCAAGGTAGCAAGCGTTGCGATGCCGAGTAGTGCATAAAGTACAGAAACATGATACTGATTCACCGCGATAACTGCAATGATTATGAAGACTACATCAAGCCATCCCCGTAACGTCTTGCGCGCGAGTTGAAGAAACGTCGCCAACAGTAGACCCGTCGCCGCAGCAGCAACGCCTTTTAGCCCAGCAATAACAAGCGGCCGACCACCATGTACTCCGTACAAGAATCCTGCCAGCGTCAACAGGGTTGCTCCAGGGAAGATAACGCCAACGACTGCAGCAAGAGCACCCGGCCAGCCTCGTAGTCTGTCGCCGGAAAGAATCGCCATGTTCGTGGTGTTGAGACCCGGCAGCGATTGGCTGATCGAAAACAGTTCTAAAAAGCTCTTATCGTCTAGCCATTTGTTCTTTGAGACAAGGCTCGATCGCAAATACGCGACCGCGCCACCCCCGAAACTCGTCGCACCGATAATTAGAAATTGTACAAAGATATCGAGGAC
>JBPYDX010000150.1:0-2495 GCA_051986115.1 Candidatus Eremiobacteraceae bacterium | reverse complement strand
TTCCCATTGCGAACCTACAATCAACAAGAGTTGCGTGACAGGCTGTTCGTCTTGCGACAAGAGCTCAAGCAGCGTGGTATTGGCGTTGATGACTTTCGTGACCAGGCTCTCGCCGCGGCGGAGCGCTTCGGCCACGTGGCCTTCCGCGAGATTCGTCAACAATACCCCAAAAAGGCTGGATTCAAACGTATTGCTCAGGTGAGCGATGAACAGCTCGCACAGCAGACCCAAGAAGAAAAACGCCGAGTGGTCGCTGTGGCAGACATTTTTGCTCGGTTCGACGCCCGATTGTCGGTACGCAACGCTTTAACCTATGCGGATATTCTTATCCGCGCTGAGAACGCAATTCGCAAAAACGATCAGTTGCGAAGTGAATTGCGCAAGCGTTACCAGTGCTGCATCGTTGATGAATATCAGGATACAGACTTAGCTCAGCATCGCTTCCTCGAAGCGTTGTTTGGTGACGACTTGCAAGGAGTCATGGTCGTTGGGGATGAGCTGCAAAGCATTTATAGTTTTCGAGGCGCGCAACCAGAAAACGTTAAGAAGCTGAAAGAGGCGCCTAACGCCAAGCGATATCCGCTCTTTGAGAACCGCCGCTCGCTCCAAGAGATTTTGGATCTCGCACATCATGCTGTGTTGCCTATGCACAACGACGCGCAGCGCTTGCGTGGTGAACGAGGAGCGGCTGGCGAACAAATCATTCACGTCTCGAGTTTGTGGTCGCAAACGCCGGGTTCGGGCGAGTACATACCCTTCGACCAGGCGCGGGTTCTCGAGGCCGGCGCCGTTGCCAAACGCATTCGCCACTTGCTCGCGTCAAAGACGCTGGTTGAAACGGGTTCAACCACAGAACCGATCGCGCCGCGCCATATAGCGATTCTCTCAAGAACCAAAACCAACGTTCAACCGGTGACTGAAGCATTGCTGGAAGCCGGTATTAATTTCCGTTTGGTTGGCGGCGTCGGTTTCTACGACGCTCCCGAAATACGCGACGTGCTAGCCTGGCTGCGCTTATTGGCTGACCCCTTTGAAGGGCACGCGGTTGCGCGCGCGCTTGGATCGCCTACTATCGACGCCAGTGATGCATTGCTCGCACACCTCGCGCGTGGCCTGGACCGCGATGAGACAGCGTTCGCCCGCCGCGTCTTGGTCGAGCAAAACGACGGTGACAGCGAGCTCGACCGTCAGGTGCGTGAAGCGTGCACCAGGTTACGAAACTTGCTCGACGAGCTCGCGCCCCATGCCGCGCTGCCGCTGTTAGGCGCCTTGCACGCGGTGCTGGATGCGACGCAGGCGCAACAATTGTACCGCGCTAGTAGTGATTCACGCGCCCCACAGGCACTTGCGAATCTCGCAAAGTTCGAGGCGTTGGCCAGAGGTTTCGCCCGCGAAAATCCTGGCGCCCAACCGGCTGACTTCGTCGACTTTATCAACGAGCTCGAACGTATCGACTTCGACGAGCGCGAAGCGGACGTGCCCTCCTACGATGCTGTTACCATCTCCACAATCCATGCTGCCAAGGGGTTGGAATGGCCGATCGTGTTTGTGCTTGGCGTCTGGCCGCAGCTGCAGCCCAAAGCGCGACTATTCATGGGCGACGATGGGTCGCTGCTCTACGGCGAAAGCGTCGACGGCTCGCGTCCGTTTCATTATTTCGCCGTGCGCCGCAACGTCGATGCTCAAGGGTGGGTATCGCGCGACGATGAGGCAGATGACGACCGCGAAGACAAAGCCGAGGAATGCCGCCTTTTTTATGTCGCTCTCACTCGCGCGCGCGACAGGGTTTTTATCAGTGGTCCACGCCGCAAGCCCTCAAAGACAAGCCCCCTCGGGAGGCCACACGCATTTTTGGAGCGCGTTTACGAATGGTTTGAAAAACACCATCTGCTCGGTGATGAAAAAATAATTGATGTTGCGGCTGCACCGTCAAGACCCGCTGGCGTTGCTCTTGTCAGTGTGAAAGCAATGCCGGCGATTGATCTTGCGCCAAACGGAGAAACGTCGCTGGCCGTGCCGCTTTCCTACTCCATGATCGCCGAGTACACGCAATGCCCGCGGCGCGCGACGTATCGTTTGATGCTCGGGGTTCCTGGGGTCGGCGGCCCGCGTCGTTGGGCTCCAACTCGCCCGGATGGACCGCAAGACCGGACTGAGCTAGCTGCGCAAGATTCATTACTTGGGTCAAGCGATTATGGAGCTGTTCTGCACAAAGCAATCGAGTTGTGGGCAATCGCAAAGCGATCAGGGCAGCTCGCGCCAAGCGCGGCTTCGCTAGTGAATGCTGCGTCCGCGGCGCTTACGTTAACGCCGGGCTCTAGCCAGTACGATGGGGCAGTTCGAGCAATGGAGCATGTCATGACGCGGTTGAGGTCGTGGACTCCGCTGTATATTGAAGCGCCGTTCACCCTTGATTTTGGCGAAGAGGGCAAGCCGCTACTCGTCAACGGATATCTTGATCTGCTAGCGACGGATGAATCAGGGAAGCCCTGCCT
>JBPYDX010000149.1:0-5807 GCA_051986115.1 Candidatus Eremiobacteraceae bacterium | reverse complement strand
AAAGCCTGGCTTGTTATGATCCCAAAGAGTACCGGTCACCGCAAGTGTCTGCAATCCCATGTTCTGGGGCGCGCCGCGTAGCTTCAAGACCAGGAAAAATGGATTGGTGGCGTCGAGCGTTGGACTGTCGACTCGCAGCACGCGGTATCTGGCGTTGCCGTATGGTAACAGTGGGGCAGACCAGGAGGTGGTAATTTCACGTGCGTGATCCTCGAGCAGTCGAAGCACGGCTGGATCGATGCAAGCGATATGAATGTGCAACTGGTTTTGGCTTCGACCTGGAACCGAATTGATGGCAAGTGCAACATTCGTGCGATTCCTTGTCGCCGCGCTTGGCAAGAAGCGATTCGCAGCAGACCATGCCAACGCCCAATAATTCGGAGTGTTAGGGTTAAGTACTTGAGGGTCTTCAATGCCGGTGATCCGTATCGTTGGCACTGCAAGGAATTGCCAGCGCCCCGCAATCGAACGCAGGATAGCAACTTTGTGCTTGGTGTCGACAGCAACGCATGAAGTTGGAAGTACGTGACCGTGACTTTGGTCGGCAACGCAGGATTGGACGATCACCCAGAGCTCGTTCGGATTTTCAAGCGCGCGCAACAGCACTGCCGCTGCCGCGATGAGTAAGACCGCGACACCTGCTAGTGATGCCAACCACACGAGTTTGCGTTTTGCCAATGAGTTACTTTCGATGTACGCCGGTGAACGCTGCGATAAATGAAAGAGTTAAGCTTTATGCCGTGCCTGCAGCAGACAGTCGTAAGTGAGGCTAAGGTGTTTATTAGGAAGCCGGCGTTAAGTACAGGCCGGCAATCTTGCCGTCCGGATCGAGCGAGAAAGTGAAGACAAGCGCCGCTGTCGCAAAGCCGATTCGATAGCGGTAAACCGTATACGGAGGTTGTTGGTTTTTATCGATTGGCGTGAACGATGTCGAAGGGCCCAGCGTCTTCAATTGGGCGGCAACCATATTGACTTTGTCACTGGTCAAAGCATCATTCATCGTTTTGGTGAGCTGACTGCGGTCGATCTTTGCCGACTGCAACATTCCAAACCACGTCTTTGCGCGGGCTTCAACTGTCTTGTCGCTGGTAACCGAGCCCATCGGGGTTGGGCTCGAGGCCGGTGAGCTCGTCGAGCTTGGCGTAGCCGTGTCGGCTAAGGCCGTTGTTTCGAAACTGCTAACCAGCCCGACGCACATCAGTGAGGCGAAAAAGAGTTTTAGGCCCGGCTCAAAACGCATGAATTGCCCTCCGGCGCCGCAGCTTCAATACGCTTGCTCATGCGTTCCTGTTCCGGAACGCCGGACATGGGCCCATTGCCGGCGAAAGCGCACGTGTCATCTAAACACGACGGGCCTTTCCGGCCTTGCGTGGACGCACACCATCCTCTATTATGGCTTGTGGGGGACCGCGCTACTTGAAAAGATGCCTTGACTTCGTTTTGGCGGGCGCCGTTACAGCTCTCGCGTTTTCGCTTTTGGGCGCGGGGTACGTGCCGGAACTCCCCATGCCACCGGGTGCAGCGATGATTTATAATGCTGGCTCCGGAGATTTCGCGGGTTTTCGCATTGTTATCAAGCCCGACGGGGAGGCCATCTCCGTCGATGGCGCAAGCCGCGCATCCGGTCAAGTTCAACCCGACATCGCGCAAAAGTTCTTCTCAGATCTAGCCGCTGCCGGTTCGCTGGCCAAGTTGCCTGCGCAAAGCTGTTCGTCTAAGGGGCCCGACAACTCGACGACCACCGTGGAAGTGAATTCGGCGATCACGGTCAGTTGGCACGGTGAGAACTCCCCGCCGCTTAGCTGCGTTGCCGATCCGCAGGCTGAAAAAATCTTGCTAGATGCAACCACCATCCAACGCGCGCTCTACGTCCAGGTTTATCGGAAGCGAGCAACGCTTGCATCGAACTACGGATACGGTATCGGATACCAAGGCAGCGCATCAGGCGGTAGTTACGGTGGAGCGCGTTATGCTAGTTTCGATGAAAGCGATAGCTACAATTACGGATCGGGCTCATTCCACATGGATCCGTTCCAAAGTCCTTCATTAGATATGGGGGCAAACTTTTCGACTGGCCGACTAGACTGGCAAGCCTTTAGCGCCGAAAACGGCGGTACAGTCAACCCGTACTCAGGAGCCCTACAGGGTTCAAGCCCGTACACAAGCATCCCCAATATCAGTCCTTTTACGTCGCTTCCAGCGGCGTCGGTGCCTACCGTCTATCCTTGGGCGGGATCACCAGTAAGCACTGGGCCCGGATCACCGCTGCCATACTCGAACGCCCCCTTCGCATCAGCGCCTAATAGCGGCTCACCGTAGCCTTTATCTGCGGCTCGAGCAAACTCGTGCGCGCGAGCGCAACAATCCAACCTGCACTCGAGATTGAAACCAACCCGCCGACCATAATCGTTGCCACAAGTCCAATCTCATTTCCCAAGAACCCCCCAAGAAGGCTGCCAACAGGCAACGTTCCCCACACGATGGTGCGCATCGTCGCGTTCATACGGCCCTGCAGTTCGTCGGGCGTTATAGCTTGGCGCAAGCTGACCTGATTGACGTTATAGACGGGGCGCGCAAACGAGCTTACCAGCAACGAAACGAGCAAGACAAGTGCTGGCAGCCACCACGCTGCTGCAGCGATTGCTAGCGTAGCCAGACCGGATGCGAGCGTGCTGACCACGAGTATCCGGCCCAAGCCGTAACGTCGCGCGAGACCACCAGCAAAAAACGCTCCGACGATTCCCAGATTACCGAATGCGAGCAGACCACCAACTAGTGCTGGAGCAAGATGCAACTGACGATATGCAAAGAGCAAGAATACCGCGCTTAAAATGCCGCTTCCCAAATTGGAAGTTGCGGTGCAACCCGCGACCGAGCGAAGCACTTGATTTCCAAAAACGACTGAGACTCCGCTACGAAGCGCCTGCCAAAATTTTTGTGCGGGAGCTGACGCGCGCCATAATTCTGGCTTGCGAATGAGTGCTAAGCCGAGCACCGATGCTGCAAATGAAATTGCATCAACGAAAACGGCAAGCGGGGCGCCAAGCGCCTGAATAAGACCGCCGCCTACTGCGCTACCGGCAATTTCCGCCCCCGAACGACTGATTTCAAGTTTGGTGTTGCCTTCGACGAGGCTGGACCGCTCGACCAAGACCGGCAGATACGCCTGATAGGCAACGTCAAAAAAGACCGTGAGGACTCCAACAAAAAGTGCGACCACGTACAGCTGAGTAAGCGTAAGCGTATGCGCCAACCAAGCGAGCGGAACAGAAGCGAGTGCCAACATCCGACCGACGTCGGCCACGATCATAACCATTCGTCGCGGCAACCGATCGACCCAAACGCCGGCCGGAAGACCAAGCACCGGAAAGGCCGCGAATTCGACTGCTTGGAGCAGTCCGACTTGTAAGGGTTTTGCGCCTAAGGTTAAGATTGCAACACTGGGCAGCGCAAGAAGGGTGACCGCGCTGCCAAGCAAGCTAATGCTTTGGCCAGCCCAGAGTTTAACGAAATCACTTTGGCGCCACAGGTTTCTCGTATCGCTAGGCACTAATTCCTAGTTCCGTTTCAGGAAGCTTTCAGCCCCCATCGCTAGTCTGTCCCAAGGGCGCATCTTCGTTAATAGGGGTACTTTCATGTGCACGAAAGCCATTTTGGCCTCGCTTGCAATTACAGCACTTTTTGCGTTGAGCGCATGCAACGGAGGTGGGAGCTCAAGCATGAACCTGCCGCCGAGCTCCTCAACGAACTCAAACAGCATGACGACGAGTCGAGCGAGCGTGTCATCGGTCGATACAGACACGACTGTCGACAGCGATTTTTCCAACGGGAATGATAACAACTCAATCTTACGTCGCCTCGACGATATCACAACCATTGGTTCCACCGTAGATCCCATCATCGGCGATCAAAACCCGTACGGTCTCGACATTGCAAAATCCGATCAAGGCAAACTCGAAGCCGGCGATCTGGTCGTTTGCAATTTTAACGATGCGGCCAATGTTCAGGGAACGGGAACAACCATCATAGCGTTGCACCCGCATCCTGGAGCAACGACGACACGGATAGCGCAAGATAGTTCGCTGCTTGGTTGTACCGAGATTGCACTTGCACCGGACGATACGATCTGGGCATCGGCATTTGCTGCCAATGACAACCCGCTCGTGTCACCCAGCGGCACGGTGTTGACGACACTTCCTGGTGGTCCGTGGCATGGGCCCTTTGGTCAAACCTTCGCACCCAATCCAGGTCCATTCGGCGGCGCAGCATTCTACGAAAGCAATGCTGGGGATGGAAGTATTGTACGCATCAATATCAATCCAGGCCCGACATTTACGTTCGATGTCATTGCGACAGGGTTTCCAATTAATGGCGGCGTGCCAGGCAGCATTTTGGGTCCGTCTGGGTTACAGTACGACGCCAAGCACGACCGGCTTTACATCGTCGATGGCACCAACAACGCTCTGTACGCGTTCAGACACGTTTCAACCATACCGGCGCATGGCATCGTTGTCAGCGGCACAACGTTCTCCGGTCCATTCAAGCACAGAGCTCGGCTCATCTTCGCGGGTGCTCCGCTGAACGGCCCGATTAGCTCAGCGCTTTTTGACAATGGGCACCTCGTGCTCGGCAATACGCTCGATCCGGCAGGCAAGAATCTCATGGTTGAGATCACGCCAAACGGTCGAGTGTTGTTCGTCAGAAATGTCGACACTGGAGCCGCGGGCGCGCTGTTCGGAATGGTTGCCACCGGCTCAACCAAACGAAACGATTTCGGCGACACACGACTGTACTTTAATGACGACAATGACAACACAGTCAAAGTCCTCACGCGTTAGACGCTAGCTACGGACAACTGTTCCAATGCCCTCTGCGCTCGCACGCTCGTACGCGTGACGGGCGCAGGCGACATCTTCAATGCCGATGCCGAGGGAGTCGAAAATGGTGATCTCATCTTGAGTGCGTCGGCCCGCAGTTTTACCAGCTAGAACATCGCATAACAGAGTAAACTCAACATTCGCCGTCAGTGCACCCTCGCGTTGCGCTACGATTATATTTCCACTTTCGGCGCGAGCCCCATCGAGGGAGTCGATAACAAGACGCGCTTGCCCCACGAGCTTCCCGGGCAGCTCACGAGCCGTCGGTCCCCCAAAACCGACAGCGTTGATGTGCGTCCCCAAAGCTACATCAGGTGTGTCGATAATAGGCTCGCGCGCGTGGGTAACTGTGCAAATAACATCAGCATCGCGGCAGGCCTGCGCTGGCGTCGCGGCAACGCGCGCCGAAAGCCCGAGCGAACGTGCAAAGTCCTCGAGCTCCTTGGCTTTTGCAGATGAACGTCCCCACACTCGCACCTCGTTGATGTTCATGACGCGTGCTAGTGCCTCTACATGTGCGCGAGCTTGAACACCGGTACCTAAAATTGCAAGTGTCTGCGCGTCTCTTCTCGCGAGTGCCACAGTTGCAAGCGCCGAGGTCGCGGCCGTGCGTACTTCGGTAATGTAGCGCCCGTCGATCACTGCAATTGGTAATCCGCAGCGAGAATCGAACAGCGCAATGAGAGCCTGGTGCGTCGCAATGCCCACGTCGGCGTTCGCGGGAAATACGGCCACGAGTTTGGCGCCCAAAGCTTCGGGCTGCGCGTGAATGGCAGCCGGCATTGACCCGAGCAGCCCACTCGTGCCAGCCGCTAAAGTGCGAAGCGGCATCGCGATCTTGCCTTGCGCCTGCGCTACGAGCGCATTGCGCACGCACTCGCGGGCATCGTCAATTGATAAGACCTGCGCGACCTGACGTTCATCGAGAAA
>JBPYDX010000148.1:0-3326 GCA_051986115.1 Candidatus Eremiobacteraceae bacterium | reverse complement strand
AATGTGCTCATAAGCTTGTCGTAACTCCATTTCTCGGTGGTTTCTCTCTCGTATCCGACCGTTTTTAACTGCACATCTACGTAGCCGAGAAGTTGTGCAGCACTATGCGGCTGAGCTTGCAGTGCATTGAGCAAGGCGAAATGTTGTAACGCAACTGGAATCATGGCGGCACTTTGCACGTGACGCGCGATCCGAAGTCCTTCTCGCGCCGACACCGCGGCCCCAGCGAGGTCGTTGAGCGCGATTCGGTATGCTGCGCTGTTGATGTTGTTGATAGCTGAGTAGAGCGAATCTTGCGCTCGGCGTTGCTTTATTGCGAGAGCTTCATTGCAGGCGCGCAATGCTTCTTCCGGATGTCCGCTTGCAAATTCAATTTCACCAATGTTTCCCAAGCTTGTAGCTATGCCGATTTCATGGCCAGCCGTCTTGTGCATCGCTAGAGACTGGGCAAACAGATCGTTCGCCTCGGTCAGCCTACCCAGTCCAGCGTTAACACCGGCCTGAAGCTCAAGACAAGCAGTAATGCCGAATGTCTCTTTACATTCCCGCATCGCAACGAGCGCTTGCGCGAGCTCTCTCATCGCTTCGTCTAAGCGACCCACCTGACGCAAGCCGTCGGCATGCGCAAAGCGGGCCCAAGCCATACCTGCCGGATCATCCAGCGATTCGTAGATCTCGACAGCGCGTCCGGCAACCTCGCACTTACGGGCACCGTCGAGGATCATGGCTTGCGCTTGCACCAATTTCGCAAGGGTGCGCGGCTGGACTGCATCGCTACCGCGTTCGAGTGCGGAGCCAATCCAATAGCGGCCCTCCACGTGCAAGCCTCCGCGATGCCAAAATGGGAAAAGCGCGCCAGCGATTACCGCACCAGGCTCCGCATCGTGTCGCTGCGTCAAACTCCACTCAAGCGCTGCCCGATAGTTATCCAGCTCGGATTCTACGTCATCAAGCCACGCAAAGCCCGAACTCGTGCCCCAGCGCTTGTCGGCTTCTTGGGCCTTCTCTGCATAATGCTCTGCATGCCGGCGAGCCAGACGTTCGCGTTCACCCTCCTCCAGTTTCTGCAGAGTATACGCGCGCGTGGATTCAAGCAGATGGTATCGCTCTTGTTGGCCAGTCGTGTCGGCAACGACAAGCGATTTGTCTGTCAGCGAGGCAAGCAAATCCAAGATGTCGATCTCATCAAGCCCCTCACCACCACACACCGCTGTAGCCGCGTCTAGCCCAAACCCACCCGCGAAGATGCCAAGTCGCTGGAACAGCGTCTGCTCCGGTTTGGTCAGCAGCTCGTAACTCCAGTCGATAAGCGCAGTCAACGTTTTCTGGCGAGGTAGTGCTGTCCGAGTTCCTGCGGTGAGAATCCTAAAGCGCTCGTTGAGCCGGTGAGCCAAGTTCTGGAGCGACAGCACTTTGACGCGCGCAGCGGCGAGCTCGATCGCCAGTGGAATGCCGTCTAAGTGCCGGCATATATCTGCCGCGGTGGGCGCGTTGTCATCGGTTAGGACGAAATGATTGTCAGCGCGTCTTGCGCGGTCCGCGAAGACGGCCACAGCGCCGTACAGCATTGCCTCGTCAGCGCGCAGCTGAGATCCGGCCTTCGGTACCGCAAGCGACGGCAGACGATACGCTACCTCTCCAGTGATGTTTAAAGCTTGGCGTGAGGTTGCAAGAATGCGAACGTGAGCCGCGCTTTGATGGATGGCATCGGCTAGCGGGGCAACTGTGCCCAGCACATGCTCGCAGTTGTCCAAGATTAGTAACAAGTGCTTGCGCTTGAGCCAACGAGGAATTGCCTCATCCACTCGCCGACCCGATGCTTGGAACATACCTACGGCGCTAGCGATAATGCTTGCAACCAATTCAGGATCAGTGATGGGTGCCAAGTCCGCAAACCAAACTCCATCCGCAAAACGATCGATTAGATCTGCACCGACCTGCAGTGCAACACGTGTCTTACCGACGCCGCCTGAACCTGTCGTTGTTACAAGACGATGCTTTCCAATCAGCGTCTTGAGATTATCGAGGTCCTGCTCTCGCCCGATTAGCGCGGTAACTTGAGCCGGTAGGTTGTTGGGTCTTGCGTCCAACGAATTGAGTGGCGGAAATTCCGATGGCATTCCAGCGATGCTCAACTGCCACACGTGTTCTGGTTGCGTTAGATCCTTCAGACGTCGCAATCCCAGATCGACGAGCGACGCACCCTCAGAAAGGCTGCCCTCGATGAGCTTGTGCACGGCGGCTGAGACAAGCACTTGGCCGCCGTGTCCGACAGACATTAACCGAGCCACGCGATTTACTTCAGGTCCGAAGTAATCGCCGCTGCGCTCGGATGCCTGGCCGATATGCAATCCCATGCGAACGCGTAGACCATTCACAGCGGAGAAATCCTCCGCTGCAAGTTGGCGCTGTCCGTGAATTGCAGCGTGCATCGCATCGTGCAACGATCCAAAGGTGGCGCAGAATGAATCACCTACCGTCTTGAAAACGTATCCGTTATGAGCGTCGATTTCGCGGCGCAGAATTTCGTCGTGGCGCTCTACCGCCGCTTGCATGGCCTCGCGGTGCTGCTCCCAACGCTGCGTGCTGCCTTCGATGTCAGTAAATAAAAACGTGACCGTGCCAGTGGGTAAAGGCATGGGCTGTTGAGACCGCTCTTGAGCCTCTGGCGCACCCGACATTACCCATACGTTTCAAAATCAGGCAACTTATAACCCGCCGTATAGGGATTCACTGAGTGCTGCTGGCTGCATTTGCTCAGCATTGCGGCGAGGTTATTTGATCAGCAGAAGTGTCGAAGAACAGCGACTGCACGCGAGGTCCGGCGCGACGGGCTTAAGAGAGCCGACACGGTGTGTGTCGCAAGTTTGCGCCGGTCATGGCCGGGCAATGCGGTCGGCGATTACGCTAGCGTATTTTTGTAGATCGTTCCGTCTTTCATGATGATCGCGAAGCTGGTTTCGGGTTTCGCTACCAGCGAGATGTCCTCGAGCGGATTGCCATTGACCACCAACAGGTCGGCTAGCGCACCTTGCTGGATGACACCCAACTTCCCAGGATACGGATTGCGAAGGCCGCTCAAGGCGAGCAACTCGCCGTTGGCGGCGGTCGCCTGTTTCAAAAGTTCGGCGTTAGAATACCAACGCGTCAGGTGGGTTAGCATAATACCCTGCCGTCGGGTCAACGTTTGGGAGAACAAGAGATCGGAGCCAAAGGCGGTCTTGATGCCGTGCTTTATCGCCAGCCTGTAGGCGTTGTCGGTACCGCCGAAGACCGCAAGCATTTTTTCGCGCGCCTCGCCGGTTTGAGGAAGCTGGTCCTCTTCG
>JBPYDX010000147.1:0-2866 GCA_051986115.1 Candidatus Eremiobacteraceae bacterium | reverse complement strand
GCTCAACAAAAAGCCCCAGCCAGGTGGATCTGGCTGAGGCTAAGTTTTCCCAAAAGGAAGAGCTGAGCTAACTCTCCTCTAGTTCATTCAGCCTGAGTCGTCCGCGAGCGTCAATAAAAAGCCGAGGCAGTTAGCTGCCTCTGGCCAGGGCTAAGTCAGCTACTGATCCCACCTGCGCCGTCCTCCTCCCAGCGTAGCGCCTCTATGCGTCTCTTAATGGAAAGCGCGGCCCTCGATAACACTGAGCACGAATTTCAAGTGTTCTGCCCGCGGCGTTCCTTTGTGCGGCCGGATGTCCTCGACTACTCGAGGGCGACACTGCGCGGGCCGATCAGCGCCTATCCCACCCATGGGTGACGCGTTGCCCTTCTTGCGTTCCGGAAGCGGAGCGAGCGGTCTTAAGCGCTGTTGACTCGCGCGAATCGCCCACCAGATTCGTCTAAGTGCGCTCTTTTGCGTTGGAGTTTGGTTTGCCCGCGTCACGCCCTTACTGGAAGGGCTACCGGAAGCTGTCGTTCGTCTCCTGTCCGGTCGCGCTCTATCCTGCGACTTCACCTGCCGAAAGAGTCTCCTTTCGGCAGATGAATAGGCGTACCGGCCATCGCCTCAAACAACAGCTCGTCGATTCTGCAGCGGCGAAGTTGTTGATTCAACCGACAAGCGAGGAATGAGGAAAGCAAGTCACGCGCCCTGAGATCTACGCGAAATCTCAGACTCCGCTGCGAAGCCGTGTGGGCGTAGGACCCTATTGCGCGTCCACCGAGTGCACGCTCGACCGCCGATTGAATACGTCATTGCCTGGTCGGATCGCTTGGCCAAATTCAGGATGCTGTACTGACCACCGGACCAGCGTCATCCGGCAGATCCCCAAACATTCGGCAATCTCGTCTTGGGTTGCACCACCCTAAGCGAGAAGCTGCACAGTCTTGACGTATTCAGGCTTGTACTTCGTCGGTCGGCACCAACACGACAGGTTCTTCGTTGTTCAGCTCCTAGCGCTTCGTCATGGTCTTTTTTTAGGTGTAACAAAACCCGCTCCAAAATATGCGTTACACGTCGCATTTACTAAGGGACGGTCACGACGTCATCGGACAAGGACTGCACCGCCAGCCCCCTTTTTTCGGCAATATTTTGCATCCATGTTTGCGTCCATGGCACTTCCCCATTTTCGCAAAAATCCAAATAGAACCGTACTCTGGAAATATCCGTGACGGCAGTCACAAATGAGTCAATTAGGTAAGCTCATCACAGAATGCAGAGTTTAGCGCCGATAGACCGTTCGGTCGGGGTTGAGGTCGGCAAGCTGTGCACCAAGCTGACCCAGCCTTGCTGTTCGCTCGTAATCGTTGGCGCCGATCGGGAGCGCCGGCCTGCGTCCAAAAACCTGGACTAAAACTCAGCGACCGGAGACCTGCACGACCGCCGCGGCGGCGCCAGCAGTTCTCGTCGCCAGGCGGCGGTTGCGTAATACCTAAAGAGTTCATGCCCCCTATTTTTTAACACTACGCTCTTGCGCCGAATCGGAAAATCACGGCTATTGCCAAGTGGCGGAGGGTGGTCCAGGAGAGCAAAAAGCTCAATGTCATTACCAACAAACAGCCGCATTCTGCACGCCTCGTGCAAGTGCTGCACGCTCGAGGAGCGCGACGTGGTGATTGATGCGCTGCGTCCATTGGTGGAACAGGGGTGGCAAATCGACCTGACGTACTTCTTTATTGATGAGCCGGCGCCAAGGCGTGTGACGCTGGGCGCTCGCGTTGACATCTTCGATCAGCCCCTAGAGCAAGCCAGGCGAATCGCATGACACCCGCAGGAGCCCATCCTGCTTCATCAAATTGATCGGTGTCATCCGCTCTCGACTTTGCGCGCTCATTCCTAGTAGCCGACATTAATCTTTATCTGTTCCTCACGCGGATATCCCAACGCGCTCAGCCACGCCGGACTTGGCGAACCACACCCGCTTGCATCGATGACAAAGTCGGCGTTGAGAGTGTGGGTGCCCTTTTCGCCAACGCGAGATCGAGCGCGTACGCCCGTTACGCGCTGCCGAGCACCCACCGGTCGGTCCGCAGGCGGGACGCAACCAACAGCGGTTGGGCCGATTGTCTGGATCTGGGATGGGCGGCATTTCTCTGATTGCCTTCCCGATTCGCCGTCCTGGAAGCTCTCGCCACCCGGCGAGGGTTTTTTTCGCGTGAAGTCGAGTCTTGGACGCAACCCGTGCTTAGTCGGCTCGTTGGAGTCAACGGGACGGGGGTATCCAACACATCGACCGTACACCCTGTCCTTGTAAGCGAACGGGTCGGACGCGGGGCCTTGAGTGCACAAGCTTCCCTGCTCATTTCATCAAGCATAACGCCGCAACCAATTGGCGCATGTGGAAAAGGTGCTCGGGCCGGATGGGGAGACGCTAGATGCCACAGTATCGCTTCTACAATCTCGAAAACGACGGACGAGCGGTCATCGCACGAATTGACCTGATGCTCCATGACGACGCTACCGCAATCGCTTGCACTAAACAGTTGATTGTCGGTGAGGAAATACAGGTCTGGCATGGATCGCGACTGGTAGCCAGTCTCTGCTCACTAGCTGACATCGCACCGGCTGTTGCATAGCTCGTTCGCGTAGCTGAGTGTTAATCACCCTGAGGCCGTCAGAGCAACTGACATGCTGGAAAATCTGAGCGAACAGGTCCGTGAATGCCTACGGCGAGCTAAAGATTGTGCTGACGAGCCAAGGTTATGACAAAAGCGGCGTCGGCTTCCCCCCGAACCGCGAAGAATCGCGAAGGAGGTGAGACCGTAAAAGGCACGAACGAGCTATGCGGAGTATCGGCGTCGCGCATTGAAGGCTTGGCGGACTAAAC
>JBPYDX010000146.1:0-4293 GCA_051986115.1 Candidatus Eremiobacteraceae bacterium | reverse complement strand
CGGCATCAACGCCAGAACCCCTGAGCGCAAGGATCAAAGAAAAGAAGGCCCTAATCGAGGCCACGCACAGAAGACTTGAGGCGAGCCGTCAGAAATTGCATGCCGCTCGCTTTAAGGAACAAACAATCGCGCAACAACTTGCTGCGGTGCAAGGAAGTATCGCTCGCGTGCGCGATGATTTGAGCGATTTAGCCGGGTCCATTCGTCAAACACAGTTGCGCCTCAATATTCGTCGCTCGCAACTGGCGGCCGAACAGGCAAGCTTAGCGAGGCATCGCGATGCGTTGAATCACCGCATCGTTGACGTCTACGAATACGGCAATGCTTCGTATCTCGACGTATTGCTGAGCGCGACATCGTTTGTCGACTTCATCGAGCGTTGGGATTTTGTGCGCTACATCTTGCGTTCCGACGCAGCTCTCATCTCCACGGTCAGCAGCGAGCAGGCGCGTTATCAAAAGCTCGTGTTCGAGCTGGAAAGCACCCAGGCGGCACTTTTACGGCAGCAAGATGAAGAGACACGGCGCGAAGACCAGCTCGGCGAGCTGGCTGCCGAGCGCCACACTCTCCTTGAGGTCGCTGCGGCGCAGCGTTCGGTCATCGCTCAACAAGTCTACGAACTGGAAAACCTCAGTGCTGCCGAGGAGGCTCGCTTGCAAGCTCTCATTCGGGAGAAACAGCGTGAAGAGGCCATAGCGGCAGAGAACGCGCGTATCGCAGCGATGCAAGCACGCCGCGCGGCCGCTATTGCGGCGGGTTTGCCGCCGCCAGTTGAGCAGCCAACCGGGCCCGTCACGTTCCAATGGCCCGTTCGCGGACCAATAACGTCGCCATTTGGCATGCGAGTGGACCCGGTGACAGGACGCTACCAGCTCCACTCCGGCATCGACATAGGTGCTGGTTATGGCACACCGATCTCAGCAGCAGCCGATGGCATAGTGTTATATGTAGGATGGTACGGCGGTTATGGAAACGTCGTTATCCTAGACCACGGTTCGGGACTTTCAACCCTGTATGCGCACTGCTCGGCAATGTACGTCTCCGACCAGCAGCGAATTCAGCGCGGTCAAGTAATAGCCGCCGTTGGTGCCACGGGCTGGGCAACAGGACCGCACCTGCATTTTGAGATTCGCGTCAACGGCGTCCCAGTCGATCCGCTCTCACGACTGTAGAACATTCAGACGATTCCAAAGGTATAGTGCTATGTTCTGGGGGCATAAGAATCTCAATGTCGAAGCAGGTTCCACTCCCCAGCCACCTGTCCCGCGAAACCACAGTTTGAAAGGAACGTAGTCCCTTTTGTCCGCCGCCCGAAAAACATTCTTCCTGCTGCTCGTTCTGTTCGCCGTAATCGCTGGCGTGTTGGCAACCCGTCATCGCTCAGTCCTTGTCTTGGGTGACCATCACCCACTGCTCGCTTTCAATCTGGGTAACGTTGCCGTCGACGCAAGCAACGATTATGGTGGCGACGTCCAGCGAGATCTCGACATGCTCGACATGTCGTTAGATAAAGTGTCAAGCGTCTATTACAAGCCGGTCGATGAATCGGTCTTACTCGAGGGCGAGCGCAAAGGGTTGCTTGAGTATCTTAATTACAAACACATCCACGGTACTGTCGCGATGCCCTCGGCCGGCACTCACGCCTCGGATGCCCAGATAGACGCCGACGCAAATCAACTGTTGACTTCAGCGCTGGCCAAATACGGCACCAAAGCAGGCACCGATAATTTGACGTACGCGGCGATTGCGGGCGCGCTCGGTTCGCTGCAAGATCCCTACACTGTTTTCTTGAGCCCGCGCGACAAGGCGTCGCTGACCGAGTTTATCCAAGGCGGCGATTTCGGCGGCATTGGCATCTACATCGGCAAAGATCCGAAAACGCGTTTGGTCAGCGTCATTCAACCGATCGATGGCACGCCGGCAGCACGGGCCGGATTGCAGCGCGGCGACGTTATCCTCGCAGTGGGTGGCAAGCAAACCACTGGGCTCGAGCTCGATATGGTAATGAACATGATCCGCGGCAAAGCCGGCTCGATGGTCACCATGGTGATCCGACGCAACCACGACGTAAAAGAATACTCAATCGAACGCGAGGTTATCACCGTACCGTCGAGTTCATCGAGAATGATTGACGGCGACGTCGGCTATATTGCGCTGAACGATTTCGGAGAACATTCGGCGCAAGAGGTCACAGACGCACTTGATAAATTGCTCAAGCAGGGAGCGCGCGCGTTTATTCTCGACCTTCGCGATAACGGTGGCGGTTTGCTCGATGCGGCAGTTGATATCTCGTCGAAGTTCATCGCCGATGGGCCAATCGTTTCTCGCATCGACCGCGACGGGCATGTCGAAACCGATGACGCGAATCAAGATGCGATCCCACCACACCCGCTGGTGGTTTTGGTGAATCAGTATTCGGCAAGTGCTTCCGAGATAACGGCCGGCGCAATCCAGGATTCAAAGATTGGAGTTCTGGTTGGCACGAAGACGTTCGGTAAGGGCGTCGTGCAGACGATCTACGACCTGCCCGGTGGCAGCGCCATTAAAGTGACAACCCAACGCTACGTCACGCCCAACGGTCGTGATATCAATAAAAAGGGCATCGAACCCAACATAGTAGTGCCGATGGACTACAAGGATGTCGGCATCACTGGCAAAGATGTTCAGCTCGACGCCGCGCTGCGCTATGTGAAGCGGCAGATCGCCCTAACCCAGCACAACGTTTGATTTTTTCCTAGGTTTCTAAGGATGTAGCAACGGGCAGCAAAGCCCGTTCACGAGAAAGGTATCGCATGACTCCCGTTCCCCAGTCACTGACCCGCAGGCTCCTTGGCATCGGCTTTGCGCTGTGCCTGACGATGAGCCTGATGGCAAACGTTTCCTCTGCCGCGACCGACGATGTTGACCGCTCGATGGTCGATTATTCCTTCGAGCGCGCCGCAACTGATTTTTACAAGTCAACCAACGACCAGGCCTTGCTCGATGGTGCGGTGAGCGGTCTTCGCGATGCCGTCAAGAGTCATGGGGGCAACCCCAGCAAAGTACCCACAGTTCACGGCTCGGGCAGCAGCAGCGGCGATCTCAGCCAGCTCAATCACGAGCTCACCGTTGTCGACCACGAGTTTGGCCAGTCGGTCGGCGATCGTAACTTAGCGTACGCCGCCATCGACGGGATGATGCAGTCGTTGCATGATCGCTGGACCGTCTTCATGGATCCCAAGGAGTATCGCAGCCTCAACGAAGGTTTGGACGGTGGGAATTTTGCCGGCGTCGGCATCGTGATTGACGTCGATCCCAACACCAAATCGTTGCTCGTGGTGCAAACCATTGACGGTGGACCCGCGGACAAAGCGGGATTGCAAGCGGGCGACGTTATCTTGTCCGTCGATCAAAAGCCAACCCAGGGTCTGACAACAGAACAAGATAGCTCGCTGATTCGCGGGAAGGTCGGTACGACCGTCCAGTTAAGCGTGCAGCGTCAAGGTCAGCCCAAACCTGTGCTCGTGACGATCACGCGAGAGATCATCCACGCTCCCAGCGTCCGCAGCCGAGTCATCGATGGCGACATTGGCTACATTCAGGTTTTGGTGTTCGGATTGACAACCGGCCAAGAACTTGCAAGCGCGATGCAAAAACTCGACAAGCAGGGCGTTAAGGGCATCGTTTTAGACCTGCGGAATAACGGTGGCGGCTATCTCAACGCCGCGATCGATGTGTCGTCGCTGTTTGTGCCGGAAGGTCCGATCGTCTCGATCGATAGCCGCACCAAGCCGTTGACCACCTTCGACGCCGAAAACACGGCGATGACGCCGCGACCGCTCGCAGTGCTCGTCAATGGCTACACAGCAAGTGCTTCCGAGATTACGTCTGGAGCGATTCAGGACTCGGGCGCTGGTGTGTTGATCGGCACTCGCACGTTTGGCAAAGGCGTCGTCCAGACGATTTATCCGCTCCCCGATGGCAGCGCAATCAAGATCACAACCGCGCGTTACCTCACGCCTAATGGTCGCGATATCAATTCTATCGGTATAACGCCTGACATCGTCGTCGAAGATGTCAAGGCTCCGGATTTCGGCAAGCCGGACACCGATGGGCAGTTGCAGCGCGCGATCACCTACGTTCAAGATAAGATCGCAGCCGCTAATGCTCCTGACAATACGAAGCCGCCGCAGGGAACGAGCAACCAGTAGATAACCGCGGCGCATGGCGAAACCCCAAGCGCCGCAGTCCGACATTACCTGGCAGCCAACCGCGCAGGTAAAAGATAACGCCAACATCACGCGATTCATGCGT
>JBPYDX010000145.1:0-17611 GCA_051986115.1 Candidatus Eremiobacteraceae bacterium | reverse complement strand
GACGTGGCATCACGCAAAACGTTAACGTAACAATCGCGCTGGGGCAGACCTTTGGTTAGTGGTTCCCACTCATTACCACCCGTTCGGCTGCGATACACGCGCAGCTTACCATCGGGCGGGATGTGTTCAGAGTCGCTCTTAATAGGAACCACATAGACCGTCTCGGGCTCGTGCGCATGCACCTCAATCGGAAAACCGAAATCGCTCGGTAAGTTTCCGCTCACCTCTTCCCAAGAATCACCTGCGTTATTGCTGCGCATGACGTCCCAATGCTTTTGCATGAACAGCACATCAGGACGCGATTTATGCATGGCCAGGCGATGAACACAGTGCCCAACTTCGGCGTCTTGGTCGGGGATTTGCTGCGACCTCAGACCACGATTGATCGGTTGCCACGACTTGCCGCCGTCATCTGTGCGAAATGCGCCGGCGGCTGAGATGGCGATGAACATGCGCTGCGGATTGCGTGGATCGACAAGGATGGTGTGCAGGCACATGCCGCCCGCTCCGGGTTGCCATGACGGTCCAGATTTGTGAGTACGTAAAGCCTTTAGTTCTTGCCAGTTCTGACCACCATCGGTTGATTTGAACAACGCAGCATCTTCAATGCCGGCATACACTGTTTCGGGCTCGGTCAACGAGGGTTCGAGATGCCAGACGCGCTTAAATTCCCAAGGATGCGGCGTGCCATCATACCACTGGTGCGTACCCGTTGTGCCATCGTACCGGAATTCGTTCCCGACGGGTTGCCAGGTCTTGCCTCCATCGTCGGAGCGCTGAATAAGTTGGCCGAACCAACCGCTGCTCTGCGATGCATAAAGGCGGTCAGGATTCACGGGCGACCCTTTTACGTGATACATTTCCCAACCGGTAAAAAAGGGGCCGGAAATATCCCATTGATTGCGTTTTCCATCTGCAGTCATGACGAATGCGCCCTTGCGCGTTCCCACCAGCACTCGTACTCGGCTCATCTCAACCCTTTCACAGCACAGCTATCGGTAGTGCCAATTTTCTCTGAACCTACGCTTATCCCGCCCGTTAAACCAAGGTCGCCTGTAGGGGCACACTTGCGCGCGCAGGAACTGGAGAGCATGATGGCACGCACGGCGTTCTTGAGCAAACTGCTCGGCCTGTATCTTGTTTTTACTGCACTGACGTTGATCTTGCAGAAAGCGACTGTGCAAGCGCTGACAGGGATCGTCCACGATGCACCGCTCATCTACTTTATTGGTGTCTTCACCCTGGTCGCAGGTCTGGCCATGATCCTAACCCACAATGTCTGGTCAGGAGGGCCCGTGACGGTCATCGTGACGCTCATCGGTTGGATTCTCTTCCTCAAGGGACTGCTTTCGATGTTTCTCTCGCCTGACGCGATGATCAGTATGTACGATGCTTCTGGATTCGAATCTCACTCACTCATATATGCAGTGATCATGCTCGTGCTGGGCATTTATCTGACGTACAGCGGATTTACGAGCGCTGGTAAGACTACGTCCTAGGGATGCTTACTCGTGGATGTTGCTGATTGGGTTTCTAGCTTCGCTACGAGCTCAAGGCGCGTCTTAACGTGCAGCTTGCTTAAAATCGACGAAACGTGTGCTTCGACAGTTCGTTCGCTGATGACTAACGCGTCTGCAATTTCGCTATTGGATCGGCCGGCAACAAGCTGTGCGCAAATTTCTGCCTCACGCGAGGTTAACTCGTCTTTTCGTCTGCCTTGACGATTCGTCGGAGTTGCTCTTTCTTCGAGACGTTGGCTGCCACGAAGGTCACCGCAGCGGCGATAAATTTCAAGCGCCTCAACAGGACGCTCGGCAACTTCGAGCGCTCGTGCTTCATGCAGTGGCCAACCCAGGTCGTGAAACAACATCGCAGCTTTGAGCGCTTGGTCAGCAGCAACAGATTTGTTGTGGTCTCGTGCAGCTGCCAAAGCGTTAAAAAGCGCTAACTGTGCGGCAGTTGATCGTACGCTTGATATCTTAGCCATGCGCTCGAGAAGATTGTGCGCCCTCGAGATGTCGGCGTTGTCACCGTGCTGAGCCGCCAAGATCAGCAACCGATCTGCATCGCCGGTAGGCGGAAGCGACCCGATGCGCTCGAGATTTTCGATGGCTCGATGGAGCAGATCGCGGGCATGGGTGGCGTGATCTTGCACGAGCGCGCGTTCGACAAAGGCGAAACTCGCACCCAGAATTCTCGCCTGGGTTGATTGTAGCGCGTACTCTTCGAGATCGCCTTGGGCACAGCGCTCCACAAGTTCGTCGTCCATGAGCAACAGCCCAATGGCAATCCCCAAGCCGGCCAAGTGAACGCGGAAACTGGGAAGTTCGACTCCAGCGCCGAGTGCCTCGGCGACAAGCTCCCTTCCTCGAGCCAGATTGCCCTCATAAAACGCCGCATACGCGGTGTGAACGAGCGTCCAGATCCAAGCTAAGCCGCGCACGTTTTTGCTGCGAATGATTTCCAGTGCCTGCTCCAGGCACTGGTTGGCGAGTTCTTGCTCACCCGTTTGTGCCATCACGAGCGCAAAATTTGCCCAGCACCGCACGGCGCCCACAGTATCATTCGTCTTCAGGGCAAGCTCGGCAGCTATCCGTGTTGATTCCAGAGCTGGGAGCGTTCGGCCAAGACCCGCATCAAGATACGCTCGAACTTCGTGGAATGCGATGGTGTCCGCTGACGGCTTGTTCTGCAAGACGCGCTCAGCTTGTCGAGCGTGCTCTTGCGCAGCCGTCGGATCCCAGCGGCCGACATGGTACAACAGCAGCTCGAGATGTGCCCGAAAGAACGCTGAGCCGCCTGCGGCGTCAAGAACCAAGGAAAGAGCGCGCTCGGCCAACGCACGGTGTGCGTCCGCGTCGCCGAGAGTATCTTCTTCCAAGGCCAAGCTCAGACACACTTGCGCCGCTTGTTCGGCGTCTCCAGAGGATTCATAATACGCCAGTGCTTCCTCAAGGGCGTGCTTGGCCGGCTCGCTATACCCGCAGCCATGCAGCGCTTGAGCAAGTTTGCGATTGAGCATCGCGCGACGCGCTGGGTTGTCAGCCTCGGATTTCAGTGCGCGCTCGTACGCTGTAGCGCTGTCTTGATACGCAAAGACCGCAAACGCTTTGTCGCCTGCAATTTCATTATAATGGGAGGCCCGCTCGAGGTCGCGAGCCCGCCAATAATGATACGCTAGTTCGGCGACGTATTTCTCGGCATCATTCGACGATTCAAGCGCTTGGGCAATTCTGCGATGCAGTGGCCGCGCTTCGCTTGCGAGCAGCTCGCCATGGAGGACGCTCCGCAACAATTCATGGCGAAATGTATACGTTATGTCTCCATTTTCGTGCTCGATGATGAATTGCGCATCCATGGCCTCCTTGAGCGTGCTGATAGCCTGCGCTATTGGCGCCTGCGCTATTTGTGCTAAGAATGGTGCTCGAAACTGGCGCCCGATGGCGGCGGCGTAAATAAGCGTGGCACGCTTTGTTTCATCAAATCCCGCGAGACGATCGTGAATTGCTTGCCGCAGCGTTGCTGGGACGTGCGCAGAAGCGGTTTCTCCCGCGTTTTGAATAACCGCCTTCACGAGCTCTTCGGCAAACAGTGGGTTGCCGTCAGCTTGTGAACAAATAGCGGCAGTGGTGCCGGCGGGTAATTTACGATCTCCAAGTGACAGTTGGATGAGCTCGCGCGTTTCGGCTTCGGTGAGCGGCTGCAACTCTACAGCATAAACGTTTGGGTGGCGCTGCAATTTGGCAACGACCGAGCGAAGAGGGTGACTTTTTGACAGCTCGTCGGAGCGATATGTTGCGATCAGTAAAAGCCGTGAGCTGGTAGCAAGTGGATGCAGGTGTAGAAGGAGCTCAAGCGATGCATTATCGGCCCAGTGAAGATCCTCGATAACCACAACCAGAGGCTGTACACTAAACAGCCGAATGGCTTCGCTCAGCGCACTGAACTGCCGCAGCTTATCGACATCGCCACCACCGGTTGTCGAGGATGGATCGCGCAACTCTGGCAAGAGCGGCGCCAGTGCTTGACGGACAGTGGTGGCGTCGCGCAAAACGGACGGTTCGTCGACGAGCAGCTTCTCAAGAAACGTCAAAAAAGGCGCAAACGGCGACTGCGCATATTCCAAGCAGCGTCCAACGACGCAACGGGCTTGTGCCACGTGCTTTGAACCTGCGTCCTTTTGTGAGCCGACCTCCGCAAGAAATTCCTCGATCAGCCGGCTCTTGCCAGCGCCGGCTTCACCGGCGATGAGGATACTTGAGCTTTGACCGCCCAGTGCAGCCAGATAACGCGTCCAAAGCAACTCTTGTTGCGGCCGTCGATTGACCATCCGCCCGGGAACTGCAAATGTCGACATCTGTTGAAGCCTTGGTTCGCGGTGTTCGACTTCAGCGAGCTTTGTTGCTCTTTAACGCTTGGCTCGGCGCGGTCGGGAGTCGGGCTTGATTCCCAGTGTCTTCAACATTGCGAAATCGAATCGCGCTCTTCGTTTGGGCGGAACGAAGAGTGTTGCAACGGGGTCCATTCGTGCCTTTGGCAATTGCCTAAGAGTGACGCCCTTTATCTGCGGGACGGCAAACGGGTATTGAGCGGCTGTGTAAATTATCACCCGGTGATCGGCGCCGTAACATTTGCCGAGCATGCGCGCCAGTCCACGCAATCCTGCGACCGGTAGTTTGTCACTACACGTAAACTCGCCGGTCACGGCAATTTGAAGCAAGATGAGCGGTATTGATGTGTCAACGCGGCGGCGGCGAATCAAGAACTCAGTCGCATCGTGGATTTGACATCCCTCGTCTCCCGGGTCGATATGCAAATCAGCGAATAGACAATCAACCGCGGAAATGGCCGGAAGCATCTCGGCAGCGTAGCCTTCTTGTTCGGCGAGTTCGATGGCACGGTGTGCGGGATAATCAAGCAGCCCCGGATGTCCGTAGTCAACGACGCAGACTCGCTTACCGCTGCGCACGTACCTCAAGATGCAATCGACCATTTCGTTGTAGGTCGTCATGCGACTCTTGCCGAGCCTGTAGCAATTGCTCAGGGACTCGGCGCCGGCGTTCAGCTTTCGGACAAGCGCAGTCGTAACTGCATCCCCTGCGAGAAACAGCACCTTTTCGGCGTCTTGTATGCGCGCACGAGCCTGCGGTGTGAGCTGCTCTCCGAATTGAATGCCGGAGCCTACAACGCTTAGGGATCCGTTGCGTCCCAAAGGTCTGTTCTTAACTTTTACTTGACTCAGAGCTTACCGCGTTTAGGTGGAGGTTGCACTTTCCATTTGCTCGGTGTGACCGTCACCTTGCGAAAGGCTCCATTTGGCCCAGCAGCCGCCGACTTTCCAGTTGCTGCAGCCTTTCTAAAAGGCATAGGTTTTCGGTGAGCCCCTCGTTGGGCGTTGATCTTTTTGTTGATCCTCTGGCTGTTCTCGCTAAGTATGATCGCCATTTCTTCGTCTGAGAGGCCGGAAGCTTTCATCGTTGCGATGGCGTTCTCATGAAATCTCTTAAGAAATTTGTGGTCTGTGGAAAGTTTAACTACGAATTGGGTAAAGGCCGGCAAACGCATAAGCGTCCCCCTTCCAATTGTCGCCTGGGCCTGGAGCATTCGAGCTAGCCCTTGGCGGCCCTGCGGCTGGCTATTCTTGCGCGAACAATCGTTTGTCGAATTGAGCCGCTGGGCTTGACGAATTTGCTAGCATAGGAGCAGCTAAAGCAACCTACTACGGGAGTTACCCGATGGCTACTCAACCTCAAAGCTGCGTCCTCGACATTCACCTCAAAGATCGCTTGATCACTACCAGCAAATACGGACGGATGTTCCCAAAACTCCCTCCATTACGCGTTGAAGAAAAAGACTTGCTCGCGTTAGGGAGAGCAGGTGCCGCAATCGATGTCGGAGCCGACAGCCCAGCACTCGATAACCCACGCATACCAGCGGGTTTCACTATGCTGGGCCATTTCGTTGCTCACGATCTGACGGCTGATCGCAGCATGCTTCAACACCACGCAAGCCTTCGAGAAGTGCGCAACTTTCGCGAGCCGCGTTTGGACCTCGACTCGCTCTACGGCCCGGGGCCTGCCGGTGCGCCGTATCTCTACGACGCAAACGATCCGGATAAATTTCTTTTAGGTGTCAATGATGCTGGTCAACCCGAAGATCTCCCGCGCAACAGCCAAGGACGAGCGCTTATTGGCGACGCACGCAACGATGTGCACGGCATCCTCGCCCAGCTGCACTTGTTGCTGTTAAAGTTTCACAACGCCGCTGTTGACCGTGCCCGCAAGGACGGAGCGTCGCCCCAAGACGTCTTTTCGCAGGCTCAACGTAACGTTCGCTGGCACGTGCAGTGGATTGTGCTCCACGAATACTTGCCACTCATCACCGGAGAAAAATTCGCCACAGAAGTTCGGGGCGCCGGAGCAAGCTACCTAAACTTTCAGGAACATCCGTTCATTCCGGTTGAATTTTCTGACGCAGCCTATCGCTTTGGCCACAGTCAGATTCGTTCGGTTTATCGACTCAACGCAGCGACAACGGAGTCGATCATTCCGGGAATGGAGGGTGGCAGAGCTATTCCCGCGTCGCATGCGATTGATTGGCGTTATTTCTTCCGTCTTGACGATTCGGTCAGTCCTCAACCGAGCCGGCGCATTGGGCCGGCAATGTCACACGCGCTGATCGACATGCCGGAGGCAATGGTTGGCACGACGGCGATGCCCGAATATCACTCCCTCGCATGTCGTGACCTTGTCCGCGGAAGCGCGCTCAGTTTGCCCTCCGGCGAATCAGTTGCTAAACGTTTGGGTGTGCACGCCTTAACGCGCGAAGAAGCCGGGTTGCAACAATACGGCTGGAATAATGAAACGCCGCTGTGGTATTACGTTTTGAAGGAAGCCGAAATTTTGGAAAACGGTGAGCGCCTCGGGCCGGTCGGCGCGCGCATTGTGGCCGATGTATTAGTTGCACTCATCGACAACGATCCAATGTCGTATCGAAAAGTTGATCCAAATTGGACGCCCGCTTTTAGCGACGATAATTCTGGTATCTTCACTTCAGAGCAACTGGTGCGCTTCGCGCTGAAGCAGGAGGCGAAGGTACCCGCGCAAAGGTGATTGCTCGAGGCGCGCAAAGGCGCCGCTAACGCGCACGTTTGACCGCAGTCATGGCCGAGTCCAACTTTTGTTCGGCCGTCGAAGTTTCGCGACTAAGTATATCGAAAACCGCGTATTGTGCTTGCGTCGGTTTATCATAGGACAGTTCGATGTCGGCGGCAAGGTAGGCGAGATGATCGCGCAGTTTTGTCGGGTAGAGCACGGAGCGCTCGCTTGAGTGAATGTTGAGTTGCACCGCTGCATCGACCGCGTTGTCAAGCGCAGCAAAAGCGTCGCTGCGTTGTTTGTCTGTCTGAGTCGCGGGCGCGCTGCCGGCTGAGCCTTGCAATGCGATGGCTTGGTTCAGCTTGGTGTCAAGTAAATTGAGCATTGCATTGATTCGCAAGAGAAGCGAAAGACGCGCTTCGAGTGCGGCTGGCGAAGCGTGCAAGCGCGGGTCTAAGCTCACGTTCAAGACCTGCCGCCGTTGCTCGCTGCCGTAACGAAGTTCAACCTGGTACGTGCCAGGGACAACGACGGGTCCACTAACTTCGTCGCTAAGCCCGCCCGCAGCAATGGGTACCCAAAATCCCGTGACCTCAGTTGCGTCGGAGTAGCGTAGATTCCACTGGTAACGGTTCATGCCAGGAGCGATCCCTGTCGCTTCTTGCTCTTCCCGGTATTTTCGCTGCGCGGGCGTTTCTTGATCCAATTCGCCTTGACTTGGTTTCGCTTTGGTCGAGCGCAAGTGCAGCGTGACAGTCCTTATCGCATGCCCTTGCGCATCGCTAAACACGAGGGCCGCGGGCGTTGAACCGTTATACGAAGACGGCATATTGAAGTAGATCGTTGCGCCAAACGGTGGATTTTGACCCGCTGCCACTTGCTCCGATGCAAATTCGCTGGCCCCAAATGCGTGGCTAAGCCAGCCGCGCTGTGGTGCGAAGAGCACCAAAGCATCCGAGCTGACCGATGGGCTGCGTTTTGTTAACTGTTCGAGGACTGTCAAATCGTCGAGCAACCAAAACGCGCGCCCATGGGTGGCGATCGCAACGTCGCCTTGGCGGTTGTTGATCGCGATGTCACGCACTTGAACGCGCGGCAAATTGAGCGTTAGGGGCTGCCAATAAGAGCCGGAGTCGAAACTAACATAGACCGTGTCCTTCGTCCCCGCAAAGAGCAATGAAGCATCCTGCGGATCCTCGCGTATGGCAAAGACATATTGATCGTCGGGAATGCCTGCAACAAGGCTCCTCCAAGAATGGCCGAAATCCGAGGTCTCAAAAACATAGGGATGAAAATCGTCCCACATATATCGCGAGGCCGTCAGGTAAGCCGTACCTTTAGCAACATGCGATGCTTCAATTGAGGTAATCTGCGCGCGTTGCGGCAGCGCCGGCGGTGTGATTGTTTGCCAACTTTTGCCGCCATTGGTGGTTATGTGTACGAGGCCGTCATCAGATCCGGCCCACAATACGTTGCCATCGAGTGGCGAGACCGCCAGACTTGAAATGATCGGATAAACCTCTGCACTCGTTTGGTCAAGATCAATCGGGCCGCCGGTCGGCGCCTCTGTGCTTGGGTCGTTGCGTGTCAAATCGGGGCTGATACGTTGCCAAGTTTCGCCCCGGTCGTCGCTGCGAAACAAAACTTGCGCCGCAGCGAGCAATTCTTTAGGATTGGTGGGCGAAAACATGATGGGATGGGTCCAACCGAATCGGAACCGGAGCTCGCCCGAAGAAGAACCTTCTTGGAAGAGTGGCCATGGGCTGACGCTGCGATATTGGCCGGTGACGCTGTCATAGCGAAGGAAGATGCTAAAATATCCGCTGCCGTAAGTTATGTCTGGATTACCGGGGTCTGGTGCCACAAATGTGCTCTCACCGTAAGCAACGTCGTGCCAATCGGCCAGCGCTATAAACCCTCGAATCGATGCACTGGGACCTTGGGTTGAGCCTTCGTCTTGCTGTGCACCGTATACGTTGAATGGGAATTGGTCGTCGAGACCTACGTGATAAAATTGTCCGGTCGGTTGATTTAGCACCGAGCTCCAGGTCTGGCCACCATCGGTTGATACAGTCGCACCCCCGTCATTGCCCTCAAGCAGAATTTGTGGATCCTGCGGATTGATCCAAAGGGCATGGTTATCACCGTGCGGCGTGTGAAGTTTCGTAAATGTTTTGCCGCCGTTGCGTGAGACCCACAACGCGTCGACTTCAGGTACGTAGACGACGTCAGGGTTCGTTGGATCCACAAAGATTTTCATGTAATAGAAGGCGCGCTGACGCAGCTTGTACTCCTGATTCACTCGCTTCCAGGTCGCTCCGGCGTCATCTGATCGAAAGACGCCGCCATTTTTTGCTTGAATGATTGCATACACAATCTTTGAGTTGCTGGCCGACACCGCTACGCCCATTTTCCCCAACACTTCTTGAGGTAGCCCGCTGTTGCGGCTTATATTGCTCCACGTGCGCCCGGCATCGGTTGATTTGTACAAACCGCTTCCAGGACCACCACTCGTGAGCGACCACGGCGTGCGAGATGCCTGCCACATTGAAGCGTAGAGAACGTTCGAATCATGCGCATCCATCGCGATGTCGATCGCGCCCGTCTTATCGTCAACGAACAGAACCTTGTTCCACGTCTTGCCGCCATCAACGGTTTTAAAGACGCCGCGGTCTGGGTTCGCTTTGAAAACGTGGCCCATCGATGCCGCATAAGCGATGTTGGGATGAGCTGGATCGATGACGATGCCGCTGATTGTGTGCGTCTCGCGTAAGCCTGCGTATTGCCAGGTTTTGCCGGCATCAGTTGATTTGTAAACGCCGTCACCGGTAATAACGTCAGCGCGGATGTCGCTCTCACCTGTACCCGCGTAGATAGTTGACGGATCCGAAAGGGCAACTGCGAGAGCGCCGATGCTATTGCTTCCGGGAAGGGTGCCATCGGAAATATTGACCCACTTGATGCCGTAGCTCGTGCTCTTCCAGATGCCCCCATCGACGGCACCCATGTAAAACAAATTCGTCTTGCTTGGCACGCCGGCGACGGCCACAACGCGACCACCGACCCATGGACCGATGTTTCGCCATTGCAGTTTACTCATGAGCGCTGCATTGCTCGGCGCCGCTGCGGAGGAGATCTGCGCAGCACTCGGCGCGATGACAACAACCAAAGCGACAACCACACCGAGTATGCAGGATCCTAGACCCCAACTATGATTTCTCATTGCGGCACCTCGTGGCAAACGTTGGATTGCGAAAACCTTCCTACCTTGGAAGTGGCAAGCGAGCGCTGTCACGAACCCGGCGCGAATGAAGCTCGCTCGCTATTGGACGCGTGCACAAGCTGAGGCGACATCCTCGCGCGGGAAGCGCGTTGTGGCGGCGGCGCGCGGGTGGTCAAACGATAGCATTGACGCCGCTCGCCAGAAGGCACTCGAAATCGCACAACGCGTTGCAGAGTGCATCGCCGCTGGCCCGACGCCGCGCAAGCGTTACCCCTACGGCGAGCGGCCGTTACCCGAGCCCGTCATCCGCGAGTTTGCAGGCGGCGCGGATGCGGCGGCCGTCGTGACACGCAATGCCTACGGGTCGCTTATCTTAAACGCCGAACGTTTTATGTTCGTGGATGTCGACCGCAATGATCGCGAAACTGCGTCAGGCGGCCTTAGCAAAATGATGTCGTCGCTGTTTGCGAAGCACAAGCCTAGTGCTTCGGTTGCAAGTGATAGCATCATCGAGTCTATCGGTAAGGTTGTTGAACATCGAGGCCTTTCGGCTCGCGTCTACCAAACCAAAGGCGGGTATCGTGTTCTAATTACAAACGCGTCGTTCGTTGCCGGCAGTGACGAAGCTGAAGCGCTGCTTGGCGAATTCGACGCGGACCCGCTCTATCGGCGCCTATGTCGTCTGCAAGAATGTTTCCGCGCGCGCCTCACGCCCAAGCCCTGGCGTTGTCGCATGACTGACCCACCGGTTAGCTTTCCATTTGAAACACAGGCAAGCCAAGAACGCTTCGATCGATGGCAAGCCAACTACGATGCGAAGCAAGCGTCGTTTGCTACATGCGCTTTTATTGCAGCGATAGGCAATGGTTCAGTGCTGCCGAGCTTTGACGAGCTTATTCGCTTTCACGACGAACAAACAAAAGCGACGACGTCCCTGGCTCTAGCATAGTTTTAGCTCAGGACGCCATCCACGATGACCACCCAGTGGGTTGTTGCGTTCTCGTCGCGGATTTTTCGCGCCGGAGCGTACGCAGCTGACGCGTGCCATTCTCGCGCGGCTTGTGCCGTCGGAAATTCGACGACTGCCAAGCGTTTAGGCGGCGCTGTGCCCTCAAGCTCCGCGAACGGACTGCCGCGCGCGAGATATTTCCCGCCGTAGGGTGCAAGCGAGCCACGCACTATCCCGCCATACGCGTCGATCGCGTCGTGGTCGTGCCACTCAATACAAGCCACAAGATACGCCGCCACAAAAGTGTCCCTCGGGTTGCTGCGAGACGGGTTATCGTTGCCCCTAGGGCCAGCAAGAGCCTTCGGAAGCTATTTTAGCCGCGTGTTTTAGGTCGGACTACAACCTGCTGTTTACAATGGAAAACCAGGTGGTATACTAGGTGTTATGGAAGCAGGCAAGCGCCAAGGATCGGGGCATACGGGCAAACCTCACCCCCATGAAGTGCTCTCCGATATGGCCGCTCACGACCATGCCATGTCGATTCCTATCGAAGATGTCACCCGCCAACTGGTTGACCTACTTGGCGCGACGACAGTTGCTGCAATTGGTGGCGTTTCAGAAACCCGTGCCGTGCAGCAGTGGATGACAGGACGAGAGCCACAACGTCCCCACGTGCTTCGCTTCGCGTTACAACTAGCGACGATGATCGCGGCTGTAGCTGACGGGGAACTCGCTCGCGCCTGGTTTCACGGGAGCAACCCTCATCTCAACGATGAAGTGCCCGTCCTCTTGCTGCGCAACTCGCCCTTAAACGACATCCAAGCTAAACTGATGACTGCGGCACGAGCGTTTGCCGCACGCGCGTAACCGGCTCAAAGACAAGCTAAAAACCACTCCGTACGCGGTCTCTTATCGCGTGCTTATGTCCGGGGTAGACAACATCTTGTTCGCCCGCAACGTTTGGCGTACAGTTACGTGGCAAGCATCCCTGGGAGATTTAGGGTGAGAACTCCAGACATACGACAATTTAAACCAATTGGCAACGCGGCCGTTTTTATACGCGACTCACGCGACGATGTCGAAGCATTACACGTGTACGGGGAAGTAGATATGGCGCGCGAGAGCGACTTCGAAAAGGCGATAGAAGACGTTGCGGGACTCAAAAAGCCCATTCTCATTGATCTGACTTATTGCACCTACGTGGATTCGCGCGCTATTCACGTGCTTCAAAAAGCGAGCACAAAATATCAGCTGCGTGTTCGGGTTGCATCAGATAGTGCTGTGCAGCGAATTTTTGAAATTCTTCACGCTGGCGAATTCCTGAACGTTTCCTATGAGTGTGTGTCGCGACCAGAACCGCGCAATGTTCATCGATAAGTCCCTAATAAAACGCCTAACAGCGACCAAACCCTAGTCCCAAAAGTTCATGAAAGGTCTGCAGCGTCAAAGACGCTTGACCCTGCGCGATCGGTACAACGGGATGCCCCTCGTTGTACTTGATTTCGCCAAACACGCTGTGCCCGGAGATACACTCTCGCACGCCGGTGTGTGATTGAAAACCCCAGCCACCGAAATGATAGGCCGAGGGACCTGGCAATCCATCGACGCGGCTTTCCGTATGCGGCATGTAGATGACGGGACCAGCTCCGATGTACACACCGTTTTGGGAAGCTGACAACTGTTGCAAGATGCTAACGCCAAGCATGTTCAAGCCATGCGTCATATCAAACGACTGTACGCGTTGATTCACCGTTGCGGTACTTGCAAGAGGGGATCCATGCCACGTACCGTCTTGGGTCACGACATCTTCGGTGCGCCCATAGATCTTGTAGTGTGTAAAATCTATAGCGATGCTCGATTGGGGCGTGCCGGGCGGCGTGTACGTTAATCGTATGCCGTAATAGGGCTCAAAGCGAAATGGGTACCCTTGCCAAGACACTTCATGCATGGTTGCGTCGTTGCCTCGCTCCTGCTGGACGACGTGCAAATCGCTCGGACGTGTCTGCGAGGCACCAAAATAGAACGAGATAGTTATGCGTTGGGTAGCCGCAGAGCAAGGCATGGTCCACAGCAGTGCGATCACCGTCGCCAGGATCATCCAACTCGCGTAACGCACCATGGGTAGGCTTTCTGTGCAGTGGTGGCGCACTTGTTCGCCTCCAACATGTTCTCCCTTGCACCAAGCGCTCTTGAGTACGCACGCAAGCACGCACTGCATGCGCTTGTGGTCGCGCAGGGTGACAAGATCATCGCTGAAACGTACGACAATGGCTATGAGTCGACAAAGCCTCACGCTTTATACAGCGGGACTAAGAGTTTTTGGGGGATCATTGCACTGACCGCGCAGCGTGATGGCATGCTTGCCCTTGATGAACTGGTTGCCGACACGTGCGAGTCTTGGAGAGCCGATCGATGGAAACGCCGCGTGACGTTGCGGCAGTTGCTGCAGTTGACAGCTGGGTTTGGATTTGGAGGTCTGGGCGCTTCGGTGCCGACCTACGAGAAAGCGCTTGCTGCCGAGTTGCGTCACCAACCGGGAACAACGTTTACGTATGGCGGCATCGCGCTGCAGGTCTTTGGCGCTGTTATGGCGCGCAAGCTTGAATCGCGAAAGCAAACCCCGCACGAGTATTTGCAGCAACGCGTGCTCGACCCGATCGGCATGCACGTCAACCAGTGGCGCACGCTTGTTGACGGCACGCATCCGTTACCAACCGGCGCATTTGCCGCTGCGCGCGAATGGCTTAAGTTTGGTCAGTTTGTGAACGAGCGACACCAAGAATTTAGCGAATGCTTCGTCGGATCGCCCCCCAACCCGCGCTATGGTTTAGGTTTTTGGCTCGGGGCTAAAGGCGCGCTAGACAATCTCGCTTATGCAAGCGGAGCGGGTGGCCAAGCCCTCTACATCGTGCCCGCGCGCAAGCTTGTGGTCGTTCACTTCGCAAACGCCCGCAGCTTTAGGCACGAAACATTTCTAAGGCGGTTATTGGGCCCGCCGAACTACTAGTCTTAAATCAGCCGCAGACGGTTGGCGTGCAAATGCTACCGTCGCCGAGCACGCTCGTTAGCACTTCGTTGCTATCCAAAGAGGCAAGAATCTTCGGCGAGCTGTACATAGCTTAATCTCCTGTGCCGATCCAGTGGGGCCAGAGCATTCTGTCGGTTCACCTTCAAACCTTGCATGAACGACACTAGCAAAACTGACGTTCTCATCGTTGGGGCCGGGCCCACGGGGCTGGCGCTGGCGCTTTGGCTCGCGCGCCTTGGTGTGCGCGTCCGAATCATCGACACAACCGCTGGACCGGGCACCACATCACGTGCTCTAGCAGTCCAAGCGCGCACACTGGAATTCTATAATCAAATCGGGATCGCGCAAGAAGTGGTCGATCAGGGCCGCCGGATGACCGGAGTACACCTGTGGGTCAAGGGTAAGGAGGTTGCGCGCGCGGCCTTTGATGAGATGGGCACGGGTCTTAGTCCCTTTCCATTTGCACTGGTATTTCCGCAAGACGAGCACGAGCAGCTACTCATAAATCACGTAAGCGAACTTGGTATCCACGTCGGTCGCCAAACCGAACTCATCGGCTTCGATGAAACTAGCGATGGCGTTCGCGCGCGACTCAAGCTTCCCGATGCAAGCGAACAGATCTGTGAAGCCGCATTCATCGCCGGCTGCGACGGTGCGCACTCGGTTGTCCGACAATCTTTGGGCATCGGTTTTGCGGGAGGCATGTACGCGCATCTCTTTTACGTAGCGGACGTAACCGGCACCGGCCAAGCAATGAGTGGCGAAATAAATGTCGCACTTGACACGGCAGACTTTCTCGCCGTCTTCCCGCTCAAGGAACAGGGGCGCGCTCGCCTTGTCGGAACTGTGCGCGACGACGCTCAACAGGTCGCAAATCTTTCATGGAATGATGTTAGCAAGCGCGTCATCGATTGGATGCACATCGATGTGCAACAAGTGAATTGGTTCTCAACATACCACGTGCACCACCGAGTGGCCGCCCATTTCCGCCAAGGTCGCGCGTTTTTGCTGGGCGACGCTGCGCACATTCACAGTCCGGTCGGCGGACAGGGAATGAACACGGGCATCGGCGATGCAGTGAACCTTGCGTGGAAGCTTGCCTGCGTCATCCATGGTCGCGCGGCAGCCTCGATACTTGATACCTACGAGCCTGAGAGAATAGCCTTCGCTCAGCGCTTAGTAGAGACGACGGATCAGGCTTTCATCGCCGTCACCGATCCCGGTCGCTGGGCGCGCTTCGTGCGTCTTGAAGTTGTGCCGCTGGTTATTCCGATGCTCTTTGCATTTTCGGCTACGCGCCGGTTCTTGTTTCGTACAGTCTCGCAAACTGCGATCAACTATCGCCCAAGCCGCCTGAGCGAAGGACACGCGGGAGCAATCCAGGGAGGCGATCGTTTGCCATGGGTGAGCAGCGATCAACTGAGCATGGCCACTGACAACTTTGCGCCGCTGCGGTCGCTTGATTGGCAAGTCCATGTGTATGGCGTCGCTGCACCAGCTATCCAAGCCGAGTGTAGCGCGCGCAGGCTGCCGCTGCATGTCTTTCCGTGGCGCGAAGAGATTCGTGGAACCGGACTGCAAAAGAGCGCAATGTATCTGATTAGACCCGATGGGTATGTGGGGTTGGCCGATGCAACAGGTAACGCCGCCTCACTTGCGACGTATCTGGACGGCCGCAACATAACAGCAGCAGCCGATAAGGTGCCGACCTAGTTTTTCCTAGCCTCCCACAGCATCGCTGCGCCGCGAACGCCGCTTGAATCACCATGCAGCGCTGGTACGATTCGCGTATCGAGCCTGTCGGTGAACGCATAGCGCCCAACCGCATCGTGAAGCGCTTGGTAGTCGCGTTTCACGTTCGAGACACCGCCGCCAAGCACGATGACATCAGGATCGAGAAGATTGATGACGCCGGCAAGCGAGCGCGCCAAGCGATCTTCGTATTCGTTGAGTGTTTGCAGTGCAGCATTTTCTTGGGCGCTGGCAGCGCGCGCAATTTCCTGCGCGTCGATAAAACGCCCGGAGCGAACCTTGTAGGCTCGTTGTAAGCCCGACCCTGAGAGAAACTGTTCGATGCACCCAAACTTGCCACAGTAGCAGCGAACGCGGGCCGATTCCTCGTCGTTCGACCACGGCAGCGTATTGTGGCCGAATTCGCCGGCGACGGCGTTTGCACCAACAACAATTTGCCGATCGATCACGATACCGGCGCCAACTCCCGTGCCTAAGATGATGCCGAAGACAATATGCGCGCCTGCTCCGGCACCGTCGATCGCCTCGGAAAGAGCAAAACAATTGGCGTCGTTTGCGACCCTGACTTCGCGTCCTAGTTTTCGAGAAATGTCAGCCAAGAAATTCGTGCCGATGAGGTACGCGCTGTTCGAGTTCTTCACTCGTCCGGTCTTGGCTGAAATTGCACCCGGCATGCCAATCCCGACGCTCCCTGTCTTTCCTGTCTGACGCTCGACCATATCAACGAGGAGCTTGATGGTGTCGAGCACTTCACCGTATTGCGCGGCTGGTGTAGGCACGCGCTCACGCATGAGGGTTGCACCGTCATCGCCCAATGCGATAACTTCGGTCTTCGTACCGCCGAGATCGACCCCGATGCGCATGTGTTGAGGGCTTTAGGAAAACCCGAGCCTCCCGCCTGCTACAAAGGCGATGCTATGAAGCGGCTGACACTTGTTGCGCCAGCGAGTCGCTCATGCTTGAACGGCGAACCATACGTAACAATTCAATCGCTTCCGCTGAGGCAAACTGCTCGCCAATTTGACTTGAAACAAAGCGGCCGCCACGAATCTCGCCTTGGGCTTCGAGCCGGCGCAATGCAACGAGCAAATCGCGCCACGCCGGCGCAACCGTCTCTCGCCGAGCGATGTCGCGCGAAACAATACCCCAGCGTGCGAGCAGCTGGCGTGCAAAGGCCTCGCTATTCGGAGGCTCTTTCGAAAGCGGCAAGAGCGCCCAACGCCCTGGGGCATTGCGAGGCCGCGACCTGTTCCTGCGTCCGAGCGCAAGGCGGCGTTTAGGATCGATGAGCGCACGCAAATTGTCGAAACCGTCCGCGGTGACCAAGCCCGCTGCCACAAGTTCCCACAAGGCATCTTCGACCTCACTTGCCAGGCGCCGCGTGGCGTTGACAAGCTGCAAAAAGAATGAGGCTCCCTTGTCTTGCAGCGCTTTGAAGATGTCTAGCGCAGCCGGCGATAAGGCGCTTGTTGAATCACCATGCTCGTGCAGAAGCCAGTCGGCATTCTCGCGCAAGAAGAGTGCAATCGGCGCAACCCTTGTCGGCCGAATCCGTCGACTAC
>JBPYDX010000144.1:0-4055 GCA_051986115.1 Candidatus Eremiobacteraceae bacterium | reverse complement strand
CGGCAAAAATGCGGCTGGGATAAACACAGCGCTCAAGACCAGCGCCACTGCAATCACCGGTGCTTGTACTTCACGCATCGCCTGGAGGGTTGCGGCCTTGGGGTCCATGCCGGCTTCGATATGCGTCTCCGTCGCCTCAACGACGACAATGGCATCGTCAATCACGATACCGATGGCAAGCACAATACCAAACAGTGAAAGCGTATTGATCGAAAAGCCGAGCGGCACAAAGGCTGCGAACGTGCCGATGAGCGCAACAGGGACCGCAACGACCGGGATCGCCGTCGCCCGAACGTTACCAAGAAACAGAAAAACGACAAGACACACAAGGATGAACGCTTCGAAGAGCGTTATGAGCACGTCTCGAATCGAAGCGTGGACAAAATCCGTCGTGTCGAGTGTCACCTTATACTGGAGGCCGGGCGGAAACGATGCCGCAAGCCTGTCCATTTCTTTGCGGATGGCAGTTGCCGTTGCCAGGGCATTTGCAGACGACGATTGGTAAATAAGGATTGCAGCCGCAGGCGCGCCGTTGAGATCCGCAAAAAGCTGGTAGCTTTGGGCTGCAAGCTCCGTACGTCCGACATCCCGCAAGCGCACCACCGAGCCGTTTGAAAGCGTGCGCAAGATGACATTATCAAACTGAGCAGTCGAGCTGAGTAGACCCTGGACGTTCACCGGTGTTTGGAAGGGAACACCCTGCGGCGATGGCGGCAGTCCGAGCTGGCCGGCAGGCGCGAGCGTATTTTGCTCTTTGAGCGCATTGATCACGTCATTGGTTTGCAGTCCAAGACCTGCAAGCGAGTCGGGTCGCAACCACACACGCATGGCGTAGTTGCCGGCGCCCATGAGCATCGTGTTGCCGACGCCCGGCACTCGGTTCAGGTTATTGATGATGTTGATCGTGGCGTAGTTGCTTAGCCACAACGAATCGTAGGTGTTGTCTTTCGAGTACAGCGTTAGGATCATTAAGATGGCGGGTGATTGCTGTTTGACCGTAACCCCGTTGGTATTAACCGTGCTCGGAAGCGAACTTGAGGCAATTTGCACGCGGTTTTGCACGATGTTGGCGTCGGCATTGACATCCGATCCGACATTGAAAGTTGCCGTGAGCGTGTACTGCCCGTTTGACGTGCAAAATGAATTGAGATACATCAGGTTGGGTGCGCCATTGACCTGCGTCTCGATGTTTGAGGCGACAGCGCTTTCAACCGTGCTCGCATTTGCCCCAGTATAGTTGGTGGTTACCTGCACGGTGGGCGGGGTTATTTGCGGAAATTGAGCAATCGGTAAAATGACGAGCGAAATCAATCCCGCGAGCACGATCACAAGCGACACGACGATCGCAAAAATCGGCCGCTCGATAAAGAATTTGGATATCATTGAGCCGTACTCGGCGCCGGCTGGGGCGCAACGATTCCACCAGGTTTAAAGCGGTTCAGCCCGCCAACGATAACAGTTTCGCCGGCTTTCACGCCGTTTTCAATCACGATATCGTTACCAAAGTTCGAGCCGGTTTCGACCGTGCGCAGCTCTACCTTATTGTCTGGGCCAAGCACATAAACAACAGGCGTGCCTTGTAACGTGGCAACCGATGCTTGCGGCACGACCAACGCATTGTGTTGTTGCGCAATGGGAAAGTCGACCCGTGCAAATTGCCCCGGTCGCAGCAACGCATCGGGGTTGGGGAAGGATGCTTCCACTGATATCGTACCCGTTTGCGGGTCGACAGCGCGGTTGATGTTTTCGGGCGTTCCCTTATATGGATAGATGGTACCGTTTGAAAGATAAAGCTGGAGCAGTGGCCTGCGCGCAGTAGTCCGCATGGCTAAAAGACGCGGTGCAATCCGCAGATAATCTGATTCGCTCAGCTCGAAGACAACTTTAATCGGATCAACCGTCGAGACGGTAGCAAGCGTCGGGGTTTTTGCGGGACTGACGTAGTTACCCTGATCGACATTGAGGAAGCTAATGATACCGGTAACGGGCGAGGTGATCGTCGTGTAACTCAGGTTGAGTTGTGCGTTGATCAACTGTGATTGTGCTTGCGCAAGGTTGCCTTGAGCGTCTAAGATTTGCGTCTTCTGATTGAGTTCCACGTCAGCAAGATTGGCCCGCGCTGCAATGACGTTGGCGACGGCAATATCGTATTGAGTTCTTGTTTGATCGTAGTCTTCTTGGGAGACTGCCATCTTTGCGGCGAGCGGCCCCATACGCGCGAGCTGCACTTTTTGATACTCATATGAAGCGATTGCTTGGGCTAGCTTTGCCTTCGCAGTTTGATCGGCGACGTTGCTCTTTGCTCGCACGAGATCTGCTTGTGCCTTGTCGACGTCGCCCTGCGCCGCTTCGACAGCCGCTTTGTATTGGTCTTGCTGAATGACCATGAGCAGTTGGCCCTTGTGGACGAGCGAACCATTGCGGAACGTGACTTGCTCGAGGGTCCCCTCAACTCGCGGCACAAGAGCGATTTCCTGAACGGCTTGCGTGTGCGCAACGTATTCAACCATTTCGGGAACGGTCTTCTGGATGACTTTGGTCACCGAAACCGGGGGCGGCGCTTGTGGAAGCGCCGCACCACTGTTGCCGTGACAGGCAACGAGGATCAGCACTGGGACCACAGCCCCCAGCGTCCACACCGACCGAGTAGAAAAGAGCACCATGGAGCTCCTCAGGAGAGCTCGTTGCCTATGAAGCTTTTTGAGCGGCGTGCTCATTCTTGTCCGCTGCGGCGCGCGCCTCCCCGGCTTTTATGAGGAATTGTGGCCGTTGGTTAGGCGAAAAAGCTGGGTAAATTCAGACATGGACCCAGTGTTGAGGTTGGCTGCCATACGAGGCGCAGCAGTGTTGATAGCGATCATCGCTATGACGAGTGCTGCTCGACCTGCTCTGCAACCAGACGCGTACGCGATTTACCACCGCTGCATCCAAGTCATGCGTGACCGTCCAGTCCCAGCATATTCATCATATCTTTTGCAGGTTGACGCAGATCATATTGATATTACTCGTGGGTACAACAGCGCCGGATGGCCCACCACTATTCTCCACTTTGGTCTAGGGAATCACGCCACGACCTATCGCGTGTGGTATCGCGCGCGCGATGCCATGTCGCTGATGCAAGATATAACGTCATCGAACATGACGTCTGGGCCGCCGGTTCCATGGGCGTTGGAATTTCGATCGCCGCCGCAACCCGATCCGGCGCCAGCGCAGGAAACCGTGAAATTCGGCTCAGTGACAATTGACCAAGCCTCGAAATTGCTTAATCAAGTGAGCGTGGATCAAAGCGGTTTTTATCGGATTTCGCTAGCGGGCATTGAGAATGTTGATGGTCATCCCGCATACCGTTTGGCACTAATAAACAAGTGGGGCGATCCCAATAGCCATCCGCTACGCGAACTCGTCGTCGACGCGGCATCGTATCGGGCACGCCAAGTGAGCTTTGAGCTGGGGCAAGACGGAAAACTTTTTGGTGGAACATTGGATGTGCTCGCAAATTTTGGGCCGGTTGGCGCATATTGGCTCAATACCGACGGCGTTGTAAACGGGCGAGGCCACTATGCATTTCTTCATTTAGGTGGCTCGTACGCATATCGCGCGATAAACTTTGCCTTTCCATCTGATCTCCCAAGTTCGTATTTTGTCCCCGCGCGTTCTAGCTATCGGGACTAACTGAAAAACTAGGCTGTCCGCTCGCACAGCTTTCAAACGTCGTTTAGCATGAACACCGATTTGGTGTCGTTGTGAGGAGGACAAAAAATCAATGAGTGAGTTTGTTTTTCTGTATCGCGGCGGTCAGCGTGCCGCGTCACCTGAAGAAGGTGAAAAGCAGATGCAAAAGTGGGTTGCGTGGATGAAAGAGCTGACGCAAAACGGACAGATCAAAGACCCAGGCCAGCCGCTTGAAAGCTCCGGCAAAGTTGTGAGCGGTAAGCAAAAGATTGTTACCGACGGTCCATACGCAGAATCCAAAGACCTCGTTGGCGGGTATACGCTCGTCGAAGCAAAAGACATAACACACGCGGCAGAAATTTCGAAAGGCTGCCCGATCTTCG
>JBPYDX010000143.1:0-8020 GCA_051986115.1 Candidatus Eremiobacteraceae bacterium | reverse complement strand
CCTGCCGCGATCGTGGCAGCAGTTGTGCTGGCTGGCCTGGGTATTGCAATCCTCGACCCAATGGAAGGAACGTTCGCGACCCAATTGCTGCCCGCAGCGAGGCGTGGAACGGGCTTTGGAGCGCTTGCTGCTATCAACGGTGTCGGAGACTTGCTGTCAAGTTTAGGTGTGGGCGCGCTGTGGCAATTTGCAGGACCCGGCGTAGCCTTCGGCGCTTCAGCAGTGCTGTGTTGTGTGGGGCTAGTCGTGCTCGCACCCATTGCGCTACACGAAACGCCCGGCGCAAATATCTGAAAATCGCGTGAAATGAAAATGCTGCGACAGACCCATTGTTTGGGCTGCGCGAGAATGTGACCCGTGTATTTTCGCGAAAACGCGGGGCATGATTACCAAGCTTTTCTCGCTCACTGCAATTGGGTTGCTGGCGCTCATCGCTACTGGTGCGGCTCCGGCGCCATCTGCAACCGCGGTGGTAGTGACGATCAAGGATTTCGCATTTAGTCCAAGCAGCCTGACCGTACCCGTTGGAACTACTGTTACGTGGAAGAACGCCGATTCTGCCGCGCACACTGTGACGTCGACGGACAAAACGTTTGATTCAGGAAATCTCGACGGCGGCAAAAGCTACTCGTTTACATTTAGCAAAGCGGGTACGTACAAATACGTGTGCTCGTACCACTCGAACATGACGGCGCAGGTCGTCGTACAAGCTGCGTCGGCATCGCCGAGTCCAGGCATGTAGCTTTTCTTACGGCTGGGCGTTCCAAGGCGACGCCGAGGATTTTTGCCAACGGCCCTCAACTTTCGTCCAGCGCTCCACTGCGCCGACGAAGTCGAGTGGCCCGCGCATAAATATGCGCGTCACCATCGCCATGTCACCGCCAACGGTGACACGCACGGCAGCAAAAGGATATGCGCGGCCCGCGTACTTGATTTCAAAGGCTCGTTCTTGATCGAAGCTCATGAGCGTGATGCGCGACGGATCGACTTGTACGCCGTCGACATTGGTTGCGAGAATTGCGTGCGCCGCAGGCGGCAGTGTCGCGAGCGTGTCGAGCGTCGGTTGGACTATGGGGAGCACGTCGCGCTCGCTAAAGGACGCAACCGGCAGTGACGGATCCGTTTGCGGAGCGAAAAGCTGTTGCGCAAATGTATTGAGACCCATGCCGGCATTGCCGAATAGCGCTGTTTGATCGATACGATAAGCGCATAGCGTGCCTTGATCGCCGTTAAGGCGGCGTCCCGGCGTCGCCCCCCAAACGAGATAAAAACCGGTTGGGAGCGAGGCGAAGAAAAGTTGCTCGCCGGCGTAGCCGCCACCGGTGATTGCCGGGGTTGAATCGCCAAGGCGCACAAGCGATATGGAAGCACGTCCCAGCCAAGGATGCGTTAGTGCTATCCACACTTGGCGGTGATCGAGGCCAACGGCGCCGGCATCACCTGGCACTGTTGCCGCTTCAAGCCAAGCCACCCCGTCTCGTGTCCACCATACAGTCGATGCGTCGTCGGTGAATATTGATTGCGAAAAGTAGCGATACTGCGGCGAGGCGCCCCAAATTCTGCCGTCGTCCGTTCGTCCTAGGACGGCGAACGGAAATTGCGGCGCGCCCGCAAAGCGAAAGTTGCCGTGGGAATCGCCGAGCAGAACCCGGCCTAAGTACGACGCTATCCATCGCTCGCCGATGACATCGCCAACCGGATAGAGCCGCCATTGCAACATGGCCGTGTCGAGCGCATCTTGGTCGGGGCGCATCGGTGGCCACAATGGATCTCCGGGCGCGATGCGCGCCATGGCATACTCGAGCTCGTTTTCGCTGCCCGCCTGCGAAGGGAACGTGAGCTGCTGGTGCACGTACTGGTGGTTGCGCCAAAACGTGACCTCGTCGCTTTCAGGCCGGCCAAAATAGAGACCGCCATTTGCGTCGGCGCCAAATCCATCGCCGACTGTGTACGACAAGTCAGCCGGAACCGCCGGATATGAATAGGTTACGAGGTCGCTAGTTTGCGCTACAATGCGCCGCACGCCATAGGTAAACGCAAAGTACGCTTTTCCATTTCGATAGGCGCCTTGGTACATTGATTGCCCAAGCGGTAAGATCGGCGTGATCGCGTCACCATAAGCAGAACCGTCAAACGCCGGCGGCGCGACCGCTACAGGTCCCCCGCGCGAGATTGAACTGTTGCGCCCAGATCCATCAACCCAAACCAAAAAGTGTCCAACGACTGCAAACGCCCCGTTGCGCGCCGTACCCTCAATACGCAGCGCCCGCGCCCCCACTTGTTCCACCGCGTATCTTCCGGCATCGGTTTTGACGACGTTGAAGCGGCCATCACCTCCTTGCGCAACATACGCGCCGCTCTGGGCAGCAATTGCATCTGCCATGCGGTGCGCTGGCAACGATCCTTGCGGTGGTGCAACGGGATAGCGATTGCGGCGATCGCCATCTTGCACCGACACGGTCTGTTCGCCATCCCAGCTCACCGCGTTTGCGAGGCCGTCAATTGTTAGCTGCGTTAACGTCCTGCGATTAGCATCCAACACAAACGCTTGCACTGGGTCGATGGAACGCCAATCACCGCTCAGTGTCGCGCCCGGAAAGACAGCCAAGAAAATCGCGCGCGTTCCGCTGGTATCAAAAATCGCGCGGCCTCGGATGGTTCCCTCGATCCTGCCCAGCGGAAGCATCAACATGTGCAAGAACGTCTTGTCCGGTAATGCCATGATGACGTTTGGATTAGGCGGCACGACGGGCGGTGAAGCACCGCTCGCAAAGCCAACGGCGAGACCAACCAAAGTCGCGGCAAAAGGAAGTCTCACACTGCCTCCTGGACAATCTTCGTGCATGAATATCACGCAGTTGTGGCGTTATCCCGTTAAATCGCTAGGCGGTGAGCGACTGGAATCGTCGCCCGTCGATCCTGGTGGCATTCGTTTTGACCGTCAGTACATGATTCTCGATGGCGATGAGCGACGCCACGGCAAGGTACTGACCGCGCGGCTGGTTGCAAAGTTACTCGCGTTTAAAGCAGTCGCGGCAAACGGACAAGTACGCGTGAAGACACCCGGCGGCGAGATGCTTTCCTGCGACGGTGAGTTTGCGGAGCATCTTCAGAGGACGATAGAGCGCCCATTGTGGATTGAAGCGCTCGCACCGCAAGGCACGCCATTTCATGACGCTCACGATATTTTGGTAGTTAACGCTGCATCGCTGCGGGCGCTCGAGCAAGAATGGGGCAAGACGCTCAATCCGCTTCGCTTTCGCCCCAATATCTTAATTGAGGGCGATGATGCACCGCCATACATCGAGAACGGTTGGGTGGGGCGGCGCTTTAAAGCTGGTGACGTCATCCTTGAAGGTGCGGCACTCGACGAGCGCTGCGTGCTCACGACGATCGATCCAGACACGCAGGTCACAGACCCGAGCCTGCTGCGTCTCATCGTCGAGCGTCACAACCAGTGTTTCGGTCTGTATTGTCGCGTGCAGTCGCCCGGGAACATCGCCGTGGGCGACGAATGGATTGTGTTAGATTAGTCTGGTCGAAGGAGCACTACGATGCGTGCCAACTTGACACGAATCTCTATTCTAACGATGGTTGTTGCGTTTGCGCTCACCCTTGTCATCGGTATGCAGCGCGGCAACTCGCAGGGCCCGGTCATTTTGCCAAATCAATTGCCCCTCAGCGGTGCGCAATGGATTTTTTCACCACCGTTTGGTTGGAATCGGGTGCAAGCTACCACGCAGGGTTTGGGTATCTGGGTACATCCGGGGGAATCAGCCTACCCCCAAACCATCGCCGCGCGAGCTGACACGTTCAACGGCACCTTGGCGACATACGCGCAAATGATCGTAAAGCGCATTGAAGCCGCACATCCAGGCGCGAAAGTCGGCAGACTGCAGCAAACTACTGTCTGTAGTGGGCACCCCGCAACGTACGTTCCGTACGAAGCGATGGTTAAGGGCAAACCTGTCGTTTTCGAAACTGTCATGACGACGTACCCGGGCACGGCATACTACGCGACCTATTCCAAACTTTCAACGGCTCCAACCATCCACGAAGCACGGCAGTCGCTGCTCAGCTTGTGCGGTGGCCACCCGCCGGCAATCGCCGCCCATGCGTCTCCCAGCCCAAATGGCCCGGCAGTTCCCTATCATCAAACGGCACTGCCGGCGATGACCACAACGCAGCCCATGCAAACCTATGGACCGCCCGCCGCGACCATCACGCCGCGACTCGGAGGTCCCTAGTGCGAGCCTTCGTTGTTGTTTTCGTATTGGTTGCCTTTGCACTCACCCTCCCTGCGAGCGCGCAATCAAATCCCTACGCTCACCTTCCTTCCGTCGGTGATAGTGTTCGCTTTGACGGGTCGGTTGGCGGCGAGAAGATGGCCTGGGCATATCCGACGCTCGACTCGCTGGAAGCATATCTGCGCAGCACCATTGACGCGGCGATGAGCTCCACGACGTACCAGCAATACGCTCAAAAGACGGGCCTAGTATTGAAACAATCGTTAACATTCGACGACGCAACGCCGGGCGTCGTAACGCACGTTCAGCGATTTTACTATCGTGACCACGAGGATGTTGAGGTGCAAGTTCGCGTAACCTCAGGTTCCACGCATCCGACGGTTTGGACAACGCCCGCGGAGCTTGTAAGCGCCGGGGGCCACAGATACTTAAAATAACATGCCGCAAGAAATAGCCATCCCCATTAAAGTGTTGCGAGACGAAGCCGCACGCGAACTGCTGCGCGTGTGGGTAACCTCAGACGACACCACGCACGTCAGCATCGACTTGGCGCATGCATCCGACCCAGCGGTGTGGGGGATCGTGCTTGCCGACATGGCGCGCCATATCGCCAACGTGTATAAGATCGAGCACGAGGCTAACACAAAAGAAATCGTTGAGCGCATCGCTCAGACGTTCGCAACTGAGGTCGAGTCGCCCAAAACGTAACGGATGCCCACGCTCGCAGACATCCTCAACGCAAACCCAACATTACAACGTCGCCTCTTTTTTTTGGCTCGCCGCTTTGTGCCCGGTGAGCGGATCGACGACGCGATTGGCGCCGTCAGGCTGCTTAATGCCAAGGGTATGTCCGCGTCGCTCGATTTCTTGGGTGAGGACGTTCGGCGAGAAGAAGAAGCAGCCAACAACACGCGCGTCTACTGTCAAATGATCAAACGCATCGCGGGCGATAGCCTCGATGCAAATGTCTCGGTAAAGCTGTCCGCTATTGGTCAATCGATTGCACAAGATCTCGCACAGGCTAATCTTGATACCATTGTAGACGCCGCAAGACCACACGCGATGTTCGTCAGACTGGATATGGAAGGCTCGGGGACTGTCGACTCGACCTACAGGATTCTCGAGTGGGCTTTTAGCCGATATCCCAACATTGGCCCGGTGGTTCAAGCTTACTTGCATCGTGCGCGGCATGATGTCGACCAAGCCATTGCCAGCCGATATCGCGTGCGCTTGTGCAAAGGCGCTTATAAGGAACCGCCAGAGACCGCTATCCAGCCGATGCCGCTCATTCGCCAAAACTTCATGCGCTTGGCCCAAGTTCTGCTTGCGCAAGGGAATTATCCGGGCATCGCCACCCACGACCAAAATCTCATCGACGCCGTTCGCGCCTTCGTCGAGCGAGAGAAGATCGGCCCGCAAGCATTTGAATTCCAAATGCTCTACGGTATTCGGACGGAAGCACAACTGGCAATTGTACGCGAAGGCTATCGCATGCGAGTCTACGTCCCATTCGGAACTCACTGGGCCGGCTATTTTTACCGGCGCCTTGCCGAGCGCAAAGAAAACGTCATGTTCGTCCTGCGCAATTTGCTGACGCGAAACTAACCTTTCAATGACAATGGGATTTCATTTTAGTTCCGTGTACCTACGCGACGTCAGTCTAGCGCGATTGCGCGAGGCGCTTGTAGACTTGATGAGTGAAACAGAGCGTTTACCGACGAACGAACGCGGACTCGAACCGGATTCGGATAGCTACACGGCCCACAAAAGCGTGCGCAGTTTCGCGCTCATGCCGCAGGCTGACGGCTGGGTTGCCGTTTTGGAAGATGGCCACTCGTTAGACGACGGTGGCTTGGCCGAAGGCCTCTCAGAGCTGCTACAAGCGGAGACGCTGCTTTTGAGTTACAGCGACAGCGAAGGCATGTGGTCATTTACGAAATATTGGGAAGGCCAGCCGCTGGAAGCAGGCGGCGCCGACGACGAAGATTTTGATGCTACAGCACTCGACTTTGTCGATGCCAATGCGCTGCCATACTTCGGCGTGTACTATGAAGAGGTAGCAGCCGCAGCTGGCGGCGATGTTCCCGCGCTTGCAGGTTCGCTTTCGATTGTTGGTGACATCGTGCCCAAGCTGCCCATTGGCACGGAAATTGTAACCTTCCGAAGGCCCGGGAGGCCACTGCCGACCTAACCTACAGGCTGGCTTGCGAAACCTGCGTGCCCAAGCGGCCGTTTGCAAACGGCAACGCCATGAAAACATGCTGACGCAGCTCGATGCCGCCGGGCGCAGTTCCAACAACCGTTATTCGCAGCGGATCGGTTAATCCCGAGGGGATGGGAACCGTCAGCTCTTGGCTCGTGATGGGCTGTTTGTAAAACAGGCGTGGCCCCGAAGCGACGATGAGCTGCAGTTGCGAGACGCCGGATGCATTAAATGTCACCGCAAGCGTGTGCGGGTTGAGATAATGCGCCGAAAGACCGTACAGCGTTGGCGCTGCGGAGGACGGAGTCGTTACGGCTGCTTTATGGTGACCAAAAGCAATGCTGTGACGCAATTTGCTGCCGGCATTGAGAGTCACCAGGATAGCATCTTTCCCGTATTTGACCAGCGTTTGCGCAGCATTTGAGCCCATCGCAAAGGCGCGCACAAAGTGCGGAACTGGACTACGCAGCTCTGGTGACGCATAGTAATCGCGTTGCGCCTGCGTCATGCCGATAACGAAACCTTCGACACCGATGATCACCATGAGAACCGGTAGAGGCTTAACCACCCATTTGCCGCCGATGACTTCAACGAGCGGCCACCACGGATTGATGCGTTTTGTTGCGCCCAACTGTGCGGCTCTGCGTGCTTTGAGCAGCGAGGGATCCGGCGGCGGAGGCGTTGATGGGGTTGCGGCGAGCTCCTCGGCTGAAGTTGCGCCAGCTGCAGTGGGTGCGGTCGCGGGCGCGGCAGCGGGCACCTCGGCATCTGTTTCGGACACCATGGGCTCGTCTTGGGGAATGCGCGGCAGGCGGTAATCGAGGACGTCCTCATTTGGCTGCGGCAACCAAGACAGTGAAAGCAGTTCGTCCTCTTCTTCAGCGGTCGAAAAGATCGGCATAAACGGTTCGAGTGCTTCGGCGATAAAGCGCCACTCGATTGACGCTGTTGCTTCGCCGCCTTTGTATGGCGCACGTAAGGTAACCACATCCGGGTGATGGTTGCGCCGCGCCGCATTCCAGCGCACCTCGATGTCAAAGGCGACCTCACCTTGAAAGGGTACTGAGACCGTTCGTTGGCTAAAGCTCAGCGTCGGGTGCGAATCGCCAACCGGTGCGGCCTTAACGTCGATGTTGCCGCGATTGGCCAAGGTGCAGTGCAGCACGAAGCCTTCGGCCATACCGAAGCTCATGAGCGGCCCGCGCAGCGTGAGCGTCATGGCAAGTTCTTGGCGCTCCTCAACTTCAAATTGTCGAATGCATTCGGCAAAAATGACGCCCTCTAAGTCGCGCAAACGGATAGCGGCGTGATGCATGCCCGCGGCAACCGACGTTTCTTTAAAGGGTGCAAAAACGATCGAGACGGTGGTGCTGTCGCCCGGATCGAGACTCACGCGCTGAGGATCGGCCCATGCCCAATTGGCTGGTTCTTCGACTAAGACGGCGACATCGTGCCCTTCTGCGGTCTCGTTGGTAATAGAAATAGGAAACGTGGTTTGCTTGCCAGGAGTCGCAATCCAACGTTTGTTTTCTTCCGGTTCTGAAAACTCGAACAGAGCCCCGGTATTGCT
>JBPYDX010000142.1:0-8291 GCA_051986115.1 Candidatus Eremiobacteraceae bacterium | reverse complement strand
GCGATAATGACACACAAGTGCAAGAGTTCTGGTACTCGGCGGCTGATCGCGCTGCCAAAGCGCGCTGGGATTGAACGAACGCCTTCACGCAGATCGAAATCTTCATCCATGAGCGCGTACAAAATATCAAAGCCCGCGACCCATAGCGTCACCGCCGCAAAGAGCACAAATGCTGCCGGTTCAAAGCGCCCGGTAACAGCGATCCAAGCTCCAAGGGGCGCAAGGCCATCAACCGCCCCAAGCACAAAGTGCACGCCCCAAGTCCAACGTTTGACCAGGGGGTAGATCAACACGCCGGCGGCCCCGATAGGAAGCAACGCAAGACACAGCGGGTTAAGCTCCCAAGCTGCGAGTGTCAGCAATGCCAGACCGCAAACCATCGCCCACACCATGCTTGCAGCCGGCAGGCGACCCGAAGCCACAAAGCGCTTGGCAGTGCGCGGATTTTTTGCATCAAGACGAACGTCAAGCAAACGGTTTGCAGCCATCGCGGTTGTTCTCGCGCCAAGCACAGCAACAGTTATCCACACGAGTGCGTGCACGGATGGAATGCCGTGAGCTGCGAGCAGCGCGCCAACGTAGGCGAACGGCAAGGCGAAGAGGGTATGCTCGATTTTTATCTCTTCGAGAAAGCGTGCAATAGAGGTCATTTGGTCGAGAGCACTTGGTCAAGGCCAAATTCGCGCCAACGCCGCGTGACCGCCTCTTTTATTTCATCGCTCATGACGATTGCGTCGGGCCATTCTCGCAGATAGCCATCTTCCGCGGATTTGCGCGTGGCATCGATTCCCAGCTTCGTTCCAAGGCAGGGCAACGGTGCCGCATGATCGAGCGCGTCAACAGGGCCGGGAGCCAACACCAGGTCTCGTCCAGCGTCAACGTTGTTGAGCGCCGTCCATGCAACCTCACTGGGGTTATGAACGTCGATGTCGGCATCAACGACGAGGATCGTGCGGGTAAGCATCATCATGTGTCCCAGCCCCCACAAGCCATACATAACCTTTTTCGCATGGCCGGGATAGCGCTTGCGAATTGAGACGATGACGAGATTTTGAAAAATGCCCTCAACGGGAAAGTTATAGTCAACCACCTCGGGCATCATCTGTTGCAGTAACGGTAAGAAAAGCCGCTCCGTCGCCTTTCCCAGCCAATAATCTTCCATTGGCGGCCGACCAACGATGGTGGTCAAATACAGCGGCTCGCGCCGGCGCGTGAGGCAGGTGACGTGAAACACCGGATAATCGTCGGCGAGAGAATAGACGCCCGTGTGATCGCCGAACGGACCTTCACGCCGCAGCTCTGCGTTGTCGACGTATCCTTCGAGGATAAATTCCGCTTCGGCAGGCACTTTGAGGTCGACTGTTTTTGCGTTGACCATGGGCACGCTCTTGCCTCGCAAAAAGCCAGCCAGAAGCATCTCATCAAGACCGGACGGCAAGGGTGCGCTTCCCGCGTACACGGTCGCTGGGTCTGCCCCGATGGCAACCGCAACTGGCATACGCGTGTCAGCGCCCATTGCTTCTTGATGTTCGCGACCATGCTTGTGGCGTTGCCAGTGCATGCCGGTCGTTCGTTGGTCGAAGACTTGCATGCGATAGATGCCGACGTTTTGTGAGCCGCTCGCGGGATCTTTTGTAAAAACTAGCGGCAGCGTAATGTATGGGCCGCCGTCACCCGGCCACGTGGTGAGCACGGGCAGTGTTTGCAAATCCACTTCGTCGCCAGAAAAAACGATTTCTTGACACGGAGCGCTACGAACGGCGCGCGGGAGCAAGCTTGCAATTTCGCCCAAACGCAGTACCATGCCAAGTTTGTCGCCCATATTGCCAGGTTGGGCTATCTTGATGAGCCTGCGCACACGATCGCTGAGTTCATCCAAATGCTCTACGCCCAGAGCCCGGGCCATGCGCCTTTTCGTCCCAAAGGCATTGATCAGCAATGGGAAGTCCGAGCCCATGACATTGGTAAAGAGCAGCGCTGGCCCGCCTGAAGCATGCTTGATACATCGATCGGCGATTTCGGTGATTTCAAAGCGAGGGTTGACGAGCGCGTCTATCTGGCACAATTCGCCGGCGGCGCGCAGATCTGAGACGAACTCACGTAGGTTCGCGTACATCGGAGTTCGCTCGTTCTTAGCGAAGTTTTTGAAAGCCTTGCCTACGTATCAAGAAGGGCGCGGTCCCATCCGGCCAGAGTCGCAGAGACGTCATACGTGCTCGACAAAAACCCCATAATCACATCCGAAGGTGAATCCGCCGTGCGAACATCTTCGTACGGCAATAAGAACTCGCCGAGCTGCGCGCTCCAAACAGCACTCTTGGGGCGAATCTGTGCCTGTTCGATTCCGGCCGGACGTGGATAGACGTAGGATGCGAACGCGGGGTTAGGATAACGCGCATCGCCCGCCCAAAAACCGCAGTAAATCTCCTCAGCGTCCATGGACTTTCGATACAACCAGTTGGCTCCTTCAGGTGGTGTTGCAGGCTTGCCAGAGTAGCGCGCGTAGCACAAATCGAGCCCGCCCCAGAAAATTTGCACGGGCGTGTGGCGCCCGCGAAACGGCGCCCGATGTTGCTTAAAGAGCGTATCGACCTGGACAAGGACGCGCCAAAACCGATGGACGGCTTCGCGATCGTACGCTACATGCTTGGTATCCTGATCGAAAGGCGTAGTATCGGGGACTTCTTGCGGAATTGGATTGATCGTCACCGCGACGCCGAGCATGTTAAGCGCTCGCATGAAGTCGGCGTAGAATGCGGCGACAGGACGCGCAGACAGCGGCACGGTTTGAGTAGAACCATCGCTACTATTCATCAGGACCGTGTGCGCGATGAAATCAAAATCAACTTGTAATGTGCGCTCTTCATACGGAAGCGGACCGGTGGTGACGCCTCGCGACGTAACGTAAAGGGTGACATGATTGAACTCGGGTTCTGGTGGCGACAGCGCAAGACGCAGCTTCCCCGCGATCTGCATAAACAATTGCAAGGTATCTTTTGTATCTTGCCAACTGGCGAGCGGTAACGCGGGCCATGAGAATCGTGTGTCGGTCTTCGTCATGGGGAGAGGCGGTTTCTATCTTACGGTGTCCAATCCCGCAGGCGTTTGTCAGTAGTCTCGTTTGAATGCGATACAGTCGTTTGAGATGGGGAATTCATTCGAAGAACGATCGATGACGCGAGCAACCGCTTGCGACAGGAAAGTAGTGAAGTCCTTAATAATATGGTACCAAACTATTTATCGCTGAGGTATATGCCGTGACACTAAAGACTGTCCTTGCCCTCACCTGCCTGCTGAGCATGTTGCTTGGGGCAGCGGTTGCCGCTCCGGCGAGCGCCCAAACATCGAATCCGCCTCATGTGTCGCTGTCGCTACACGACGCGATCCAGCTGGCGCTGAACAACAACCTCGACTACCAGTCAGCGCTCACCGACGAGCGTGCGGCTGAAGCTCAGGTCGTGCAAGCGCGGTCCGCATTTCAGCCCAATGTAAGCGCGGGCTATTCGTACGAGCACACGCAAAATGCCGGATTCTTCGCGCAGCCGGTACCGCAGCCCAGTGGTCCACCGAAGCTTGAGAAGATTTTTTTCTCCGCTGAAAATACAAACAATGTCAACGCTACTCTTGAATACGCTCTGTACACCGGCGGCGCAGCTCAAGCGGCGATTGGATCAGCTGCTGCAAACCTGGCCGGGACTGAAAGTCAACTCGCTGGCTTGCGTACAAGCGTCATCCGCGACACGACCAGTGCTTATTTCACGCTCATTGAGACAACTCGTTCTTCGCAGGTCGCTGATGAGTCTGTGGCAGTTTCGGATCAAGACCTCAAGACCGCAAATGAGCTGTATACCGCCGGGACGTCGGCTAAGGTTGACGTGCTCCGCTCCGAAGTCACGCTCGCAGATGCGCGTGTCAATCAAATTAGAGCGCATAACGACGCATCACTGGCCAACGCCCGTCTCGCGAACATCCTTAACATCAACCTGAGCAGCATTGTTACGCCAACTGATACGCTCGAGATGGTAGCACCAAGCTACGAACTCGACTCGCTGCTCACTTCTGCGCAAACGCGTCCTGAACTTGCAGCTGCCAAAGATGCAGTCACGATCGCTGATTACGCGGTGAAAAGCGCTCGCTCGGCGTACCTGCCTAACGTTGGGATTCAAGTACAAGAAGCATCAACGCTACCGAATTTTTTCAACGTGCCGCAGCCGCAGCTGTCAGAAGAGCTTGCGGTGACGTGGCAGTTGTTCAGCGGCGGCCTGACACGCGGCAAAGTGCTGCAGGCGCAAGCGGATGTCGATAAGGCAAAGATCAATCTTGAATCAATCAACAATAGCGTCGATCTCGAGGTACGCGAAGCGTACTTCAATTACACGGCTGCCGTCGCCGCGGTAGAGGCGGCCAGATCGGCGGAAGATTCGGCCCGGGAAAATTTCCGCGTCAACCAGATTCGTTTTCGGGCCGGCGTGGGGACGTCGCTCGAACTTTCAGACGCTCTGCTGTCGTCAACCCAAGCGCAAAATCAATACATCACCGCGTTGACGGATCTTCGCGTTGCACTTGTGACCCTCCAGCGCGCTGCAGGCTTGATTCCCCCAGCCCCAAGCTCGCGCTAGGTTTTTGCTTCCTCGAGCAAACCGCGGCGGGTGAGATTGATGCGACCTTGATTGTCGATTTCGGTGACGCGGACAATGACCTCGTCACCGATCTTGACCTCATCTTCAACGCGCGCCACACGATGGGGTGCCAGTTGCGAGATATGGACAAGGCCTTCTTTTCCGGGCAGAATCTGCACGAAAGCGCCGAAGTTCATAATGCGTTTGACGACGCCCGTGTAAACTTCACCGACTTCGACATCGCGCGCGATGTCTTCGACCATGCGCTTAGCCTTTTCGCCCGATTCCGCATCCGGCGATGAGATGAAGACCCGCCCGTCGTTCTCGATATCGACTTTGGCACCGGTTTCGGCAACGATCTTGTTGATGATCTTGCCGCCTGGCCCAATAATGTCTTTGATTTTGTCTGGGTGAATTTCGAGCACGAACATGCGCGGCGCAAATTTCGAAAGCCCACGCCGCGGTCCGGGTATCGTTTCCTTGAGCTTCTCAATGATGAACATGCGGCCCGCACGTGCTTGCTCCATTGCGCGGCGCATGATCTCAAGCGTGATCCCGCGGACCTTGATATCCATCTGGACGGCTGTGATGCCGTCAACCGTGCCTGCGACTTTGAAATCCATCTCGCCAAGCGCATCTTCGAGCCCTTGGATATCGGAGAGAATGCCCGGACGGCCATCCTTGAGGATAAGTCCCATGGCAATACCGCCGACGTGCTTGCGTAGTGGCACTCCCGCATCCATTAGCGCCATCGTCGAAGCGCACACCGAACCCATGGATGACGAGCCGTTGCTTTCAAACGTCTCCGAAACCAGACGTATTGTATAGGGGAATTGGTCGGGTGCAGGCAGCAGCGGCACAAGCGCGCGCTCGGCCAAATTCCCGTGACCAATCTCGCGGCGCCCAGGACCGCGCATTGGTCGAGCCTCGCCAACAGAAAACGGCGGGAAATTGTAGTGGTGCATAAACCGCTTGAAAGTCTGCGGACCAAGCCCGTCAATACGTTGTTCGTCGGACAGCGACCCTAAGGTTGCGGCAGTAAAGATCTGCGTTTCACCGCGAGTAAACAGCGCCGAGCCATGCGCGCGTGGCACAACAGTTGTGCGACAGGTGATGGGCCGAATTTCATCGGCACGTCGGCCGTCAGGGCGCAGGCCCTCGTCGACCACCATCGTGCGCAGCTCCTCTTCCTGAAGTTCTTTGACGCACTTGTCAAAGTCGTGATTACGGGCATCTTCGAGCTGCGGGCGCACTTGCGCCTCGAGCGCATGACCAGCAACACGTTTGAGTGCCTCTTCGCGGTTGACAACGTCGAACGCGGCGTTGCGCTCGAGTTTACGCGTGATGCGCATAGCCCGTGCGATATCGGTGCGAAACGCGTCGTTGACAAACGATCGCATCGCGGACGATGCACTAAAGATTGGGAATTGCCGTTTGGGCTTGCCGGCCTTTGCAGCCAGCGCGTCGATTTCTGCGATGATGCGCCGGATGTTATCGTGACCAAACTCAACGGCACCGAGGAACTGCTCTTCAGGAATTTCCTTGGATCCGCCCTCGACCATCATGACGGCGTCAGTTGTGCCTGCCATGATCATGTCGAGCGTGCTGTTCTCGAGCTCTGTCTTCGTAGGATTGACGACGTAGTCGCCGTCGATGATGCCCACGCGAACGCCGGCGACCGTGTGATCGAACGGTATGTCGGAAACCGCGAGCGCAGCTCCTGCGCCAGTGAGTGCAACTACATCAGGATCGACTTCGGGATCGACCGATAGCACGGTTGCAACAATTTGAATGTCGTTACGAAAGCCGTCGGGAAAGAGCGGGCGGATAGGGCGATCGATAAGGCGCGCAGTGAGCGTCGCCTTTTCTGATGGCCGACCTTCTCGTTTGATAAAGCCACCAGGGATCTTACCGGCGGCGTACATGCGCTCTTCGTAATCAACCGTTAGCGGAAAAAAATCGATGCCTTCGCGGGGATTTGGACTGGCGGTCACGGCAACAAGGACGCACGTGTCGCCGTACCGCGCAAAGACGGAGCCGCTGGCCTGACGCGCAAGCTCACCTGTTTCAAGCGTGAGCCGCCGCCCGCCCAGCTCCATGCTGACGGACTCTGGCAAAAGGATCCTCCTAGTTTCTACAACGGGCTCACAGGGCCCATGAAAAAATAATTAAATGCGACCGACTACGTTTCTGTTGAGCGACCAAGCATCCCTGGACCACGTTGACCGCGGAAACGATAAAAATCAGATGCCGAGGAAACGCTTGGGTACGCCAGTTTTTCTAGTGGCGTAGGCCGAGCTTATCAATAAGTGCGCGATATCGCTCGAGGTCGGCTCGCTCGAGGTATTTGAGCAAGCGACGGCGTTTTCCAACTTTTATGAGCAAACCACGCCGGCTGGCGTGATCTTTTTTGTGAACCTGCAAATGCTGCGTTAAGTCGTTGATAGACTCGGTCAACAATGCAATCTGCACTTCGGCCGAACCGGTGTCTTTGTCACCGCGTCTGTAGCTGCCGATAACGGAACTTTTATGTTCTTTGGAAAGCGCCACGGTTTGATTCTCCTCCGTATTCGCGAACGGTCGAGCCACTCGAGCAGCTCGTGCCGCCGTAAAGCAGGTCTTTAGAATATCATGCCCGCGCAAAAAGGGTCAAATACAAAAGCCACAACGCCTACTGCGACCAGTGGGTGCCGTCGTCATAGATCACTGACGCCACCCCCACCGTGATGTACGACGCTCGGACCAACGCCGGTGTCGCAATCGGCGATGACTTTGACCAGCAATTGCGTAGCGGCGTCTTATCAGCGTCCGCGGCGCTGAAGTCATGCATTTCGCTGGCCGACGCCGGCCCCGCAACTTGCGCGCCTGGTGAGAAAAAGCCGGTGCGCACATTTGAACCCGCGTCTACGACATCGCCATTTTGTGAGTGTATCTTGTAGACGAATGTGACCGCGTCGGCAGTTTTGCTCCCGTCATTCTTAAAAGTTAGGCAATGCGTTTCAAGCGTGTTGTCCGCCTTGACGATTGCAAAACCGCTGACGATTGAAATACCACCGTCCGGCGTGCCGGGCAAAAGTGTAAAGGCAAGGTTGCGAAAGCCCACGGCTCCGTTTTGAGCTGTCATGGTTGAAGGCGACGCGGAATCACATTTTGGGTCGACACCTGGTAGACAAGGGCCGATATCATCGTCGGTCGCGCCGAGGGCATAGAGTTTTCCGCGACCGGTGTGATTGAGCCACGCAAGCACCGCTTCCGTGTCAGATGGACTGAGGCTTAGGACCGCTACCTCCACTGCATCTGACGTCGTTAGCACAGGATCGGGCGGCTGCGGCCGCGGATAGCTTGCCCACGTTGAAAGCACAAGCACGTTCGTGGAGTCGAGTTTTTGAATTGCCTGGAGCGTTTTGAGTAACTGCGGAGACGGCGTGGACTGCGCACTCGCCGCAAGTCCTAACGACACAATTACCAGACAACAAAGCGCGGCTAACTCACAAAGGCGTATCATCCTAACTGCCATCGTATATGATAATTTTTCGGATGTATCCGAAGCTCCGGCCACGGTAATTGGCCCGAGCAACGAAAAAAAAGACGGGCAACTTTTTAGGGTTGCCCGTTATAGGTGCTCTCTCCGTGGACGGACCTAATGCTTTGGCAGAAGCAAGACGCTTCCAG
>JBPYDX010000141.1:0-3284 GCA_051986115.1 Candidatus Eremiobacteraceae bacterium | reverse complement strand
GTCAGTGCGGGCAACGTCAACTTATATGCGCAAGTCGGTTATCAAGGAACGTTCGTGCGAGGACTCGGTTTTACGGCTGGCGGGCCGGACATGCTCGCGCGGGTTGATTTGCAAGCCATCAACGCAGACAGCGATTTTGCTTACCCTGCATACGACGATTTGTACGCGGCCGGCCAACGCACAAACAGCGAAGCCAAAACGTCTGATTTGGGCATTGCGCTTAGCGGTCACTTGGGCGTCGTATTAGCGAACGCATCGTTTCACGACGATACCTCGGCAATTGGAACACCGGGAAGCGTCCCTGTAGGACCGGGCGCAGCCGCCTTCACCCCAAGCAACTTCTCGCAGCAACAGCGCGTCTACCAACGCGTGGATCTTGACTTTGACTTGCCAATGAAAGACGGTGATGTCGAGTTCCAGGTGGGCACGTATGGGCGGCGCCTGCATTTCTTTGATCCGTACAACAACGATCCGTCGTCATTCAGCCAGTTTGACAATCAAGCCAACGGTGCGTTTCGCACAGCATCTTTACGCACGACATTAGGCGTCGGCCGCATCCAAACAGTCACGGCCGGTTACGACACGAGCGGAGACGTGGTGACGTTTTATCAAGCCTACGTCCCGCCAAATTCGCCCGTGCCCGGGCCATGCGAAGGCGTAGTTAATTTCAATTCTTGTGTCGCGCAGGGTGCTTCGAGCGCATGGTATTTGCAAGGTGAACTTCACGCCCCAGACGCCCCGCTCTTGGTCAACCTTGGTGTGCGCGATCAGCGCTCGCAGGGCACGAAACGGGTGGCGGTGCCATCGTTTGGAACTCAGTGGCGGCTGTCTGATGCTGTGAACCTGCTGGCAAACTATGCGCGTGCGTTTCGTACGCCGAACCTCGACGAACGCTACTTTCCCGGCTACGGAACCACGGACTTGCAACCCGAGTACGGCACAACCTATGATTTCGGCATGCGTGGTCACAGTGGCCGCAGCGATTATACGCTTGCGTGGTTTGGCCAAGATACAAGTAATCTCATTATCAACGTGCCCATCGACAGTTTTGGCGATGTGGCGCCAAAGAATGTTAGCCGCGCGCTGGTACGCGGCATCGAATCGAGCCTTCAGTCTCACGTGGGCGAATTTGGGCACCTAAACGCAGCGTACACAGACTTTTTGCGCGCTCAAGATCTAACGACCGGATACGTCGGTAACCGGCTGCTGTATCGGCCGACGGCCACTGCGGCACTGAGCGCGTGGATCAGTCGAGGTACTTGGGATTACGGGCTTGATTCAACATTCGTGGGCAGACGTTACGCGGACGAGGCCAACACGCAGTCGATGCATCCCTACCTCATGACTGGCGTTCACGTGAAGAAGATTCTCACGCGCCGCCTTGTCCTCACGGTTCGGGTCGACAATATTGCGAACAACCATAATGCCCAAGACGTGCTCGGCTATCCGGTCGTAGGTTCGGCATTTTCGGTTCGTCTTTCTACTCGTTGACAGTGGGCGCGCGCCTATACGCGATTGTTAGTATGCTGTGCGCCTGGTTTGCGCTGTGCGCGTGCTCGCAGGTTCATTCAACGCCCGGCGAGGTTGGCGCGCAGCGTATTGTAACGCTTGCTCCATCGTTGACCGAAATCGCTTTCGCGCAGGGCTGCGGCGACAAGATCATCGCCGACACAACCTATGACGACTATCCGGCAAGCGCCCGCACCCTGCCGCATGTCGCCGATCTTGTCAACGTCGATCTCGAAAGGCTCAGCGCGCTACGGCCTTCGATCGTCGTTGCGCTGCATGACCAAGAGCGAGAAGGAGGCCCCATTGAGTCCCGCTTGCACGTACCGGTCGTGTACTTGCCTAACCGCACGCTCAACGATATGTTCGCAGATATTGCCGACGTTGGGGCTATTTGCGGCACACAAAGCGGCGCGGCTGCGCTCGATCGATCGCTGCACGCGCGCCTTGCTGCAATAAGCCAACAAGCCCGCAGCTACAGCAGCCGCCCAAAAGTGTTTTTCCTTTTAGATTTACCCGGATTCACCGTGGGAGCAGGGAGCTTTCTTGGAGACCTCATCGCACTCGCCGGAGGAATCAACGCTGCCGGAGATGTTCATGAACCTTATCCTAATGTGAGCGCGGAGGCACTCTTGGCGATGAATCCTGACGTGCTCATCATCGCGCACGATGTGAGGATCAATCAGGCGATGTTGCGCCAACCACCGTGGCGTAACTTGAACGCGGTGAAAAACGGGCGCGTGCTGCGCCCGCCGTCGGACGATATTTTAGAGCGTAACGGTCCGCGTATTGTCGATGGCTTGCAGTGGCTCGTGCACGCCATCCATAGCTAGCTCCTAAGGCAGGTGACTTGCACGTTCGCCGTGCTTGCGGGGGGTTTGGGTTGGAATACCTTCTTCAACCTCGAGGTCGGTGAGTCGGAAAAAGACGATTTGCGTTCCCTCCGCGAATCCAACTTTGACAAGGGGATTATCGCGCGGCATCGATGCGACGATGGCATGAATGCGACCCATCTTGCCGATGTATTGACGGTGGAGATCGGTAAAATATTTAGGTTCACTGGGGCTTTCGCGAACGCGCACGGCTTTGCCGACAAGAACGCCCGGCTTTTTTGTTTGACCCGCAGAGGCTGCAGTTTTGTCTGAATCCATACCGGCAGACTTGGGTCAAACTCGCGCAGCCACCTTGGAATTCGGCGCGATTGGCTGCGCGTACCGCGATGATGCGCTTTTCGATGCGGCTGCCGCGCAAGTTTTAGGCCTGGGCTTTGCGCCGCATGATCTCCACGCGGGTGCCGCGCAACCTGAGCGCGCGCAACAAGCTGCGGCCCGCAATGGCATTACCGGCGGCGTTGATCCGGACGATCCGCTTAAGGGTTTTATCGCTGCGGGCCGGGAGAAGAACGCTCGCGAGATGATGGACCGCGCTGGCGTGCTTGGTGGCCTCCTTGGCGCGCTTGCGGGCTGCGCGCTCAGCTTCACGAGCGCCGGCATGCTCGTGCCGGTGCCGCAGCCCGAGCGAATGCTCGCCAACATCGCGCTCTATTTCGTGATTGGCGCAATCGTGGGATCCGTTCTCGGTGCGGCGCTTTCACCGCAGCCTTCCACCTTAGTTGGCTTTCGGCTTATCGACGCAATGCAAGAAGGTGCGCTTGTGTTGATCGTGTGCGCACCGCGTGCGCGTTTGGATGAGCTTGAACGCTTATTAGTTAAGGCAGGCGGTACGGGCGTCACGCGCGCGTAGTGAAACGCTTTGACGTTGGAATCTTAGCTGCTGGA
>JBPYDX010000140.1:0-10783 GCA_051986115.1 Candidatus Eremiobacteraceae bacterium | reverse complement strand
AGAAGCAAGACGCTTCCAGGTTCGAGCTGCGAGTCGGCCTTCAGATGATTGATCTGAGACACTTGGTACACGGCTTCACCGACATCGTCGCCATTGGCGACGCGCCGCGATACTAGACTCCAAACCGTGTCGCCGCGGTGAACGACGACCTTATCATACCGAAGTGGTGTTGAGGTAAAAACCTTGCTGCCCCAAAGCGCTGGCAGCGAGAAAACGACGACGAGGGAAAGGATCTGGATCAGAGGGATGAGGCCGCCCGGCCGGCGCTGGCTGGGGTACATGATTTCCACCTCCGGTTACTCCGAAGCTTAGTCGAACGTATGTTTGATTGCTTTGATTCTAGCCCTGAGAAACTGGACTGTCAAGGACTTTCGAACAAGCGTTTGCATTTGGGACAGTTCTGTGTTAGAATAGCGGAGCTCGCCGGTTAGCATAACGGGTGGGCGCTAGCATCCCTTCACATTGCGAATCACCTGAAGTTGGAAAACAGGTGGGAGGCGACACGTGGACCGGAAGACGACACCTCGTCAACAGGCTATCCTCGACGTTATCAAAGACTTTACTCGCGAGCACGGCTATCCGCCCTCAGTCCGCGAGATCGGAGAGCGAGTTGGTCTCTCCTCAAGTTCAACCGTTCAGTGCCACCTCCGTACCCTAGAAAAAAAGGGCCTGATCCGCCGCGACCCTACCAAGCCTCGTGCTCTTGTTTCCGGCTCGGATGCCTCGCGCGATGTCGTGTCCTTGCCCATCATCGGCCGAGTAGCGGCGGGCATCCCAATTACCGCAGAGCAGAACGTCGAAGACGAGCTGACACTACCCGCAAGCTTTGTAAAGCGTTCTGATTCCTTTATCTTACGCGTTAAGGGCGATTCCATGGTTGACGCGCACATCGTCGATGGCGACCTCATTGTCGTGTCACCGCAAAATGTCGCTAGTAACGGAGAAATCGTAGTCGCCCAAACCAATGACGACACCGAAGCGACTGTCAAGCGTTTCTATAAGGAAGAAAATCGCATTCGGCTGCAGCCCGAGAACAAGTTTATGGAGCCGATCTACGTCGATCACGCCACCATCGCGGGCAAGGTCGTCGCCGTTATCCGAAAGCTGTAACCTTCTCATTTCCAGCGGACCGAAAAGGTCCGCTGCTTTGCGGCGAACAACGCAACTCATAATGAAGCCGCGCATCGCAATTACCGCAGACGCAGAACGCCTCCACGAGCCAAACTATTTGCGCCGCTACAAGCAAGCCGTTGAAGCTGCCGGCGGCGTACCGGAACTTCTTCACGACGTCGCCGACTCAACGACACTCACAAACGCGTTGGAAAACTTTGACGGGCTATTGCTGCCCGGCGGCGCGGACGTAGATCCAGCGTTGTACGGCGCTTCAAGTCATCCCAGCGTTAGCCAAGCGCCGGCAGCCTACGATCAACTCGAGTTGGAAGCTGCACGCACTGCTTTGCAGCGCGATCTGCCGACGTTTGGAATTTGCCGTGGCGTACAAGTTATGAATGTCGCCCTCGGAGGCTCACTATTCGTCGATGTGCCCGAAGAATTTGAAGCGGAAAACGGGCTTGTCTTGCAACACAGGCAAACGCCACCGCATCCTCGGCACGAAGCTACGCACCCGGTTGACTTCAAGGACGGCAGCACGCTCGCGCGCATTATCGGCAGCCGCATGGTCGCAACCAATTCGATGCACCATCAGGCGCTGCGAATCGTCGCTCACGATCTGGTAGCAGTAGGGCGCACGCGTGATGGCATCATAGAAGCCGTAGAAGCGCGAATCAACCATCCATTCTTTGTTGGCGTTCAATGGCATCCCGAAGAAATGTTTGAGGTGGATGAACCGAGCCGGTTACTGTTCGGTGAGTTTGTGCGCCAAGCCGAGGTTCGTTTGCGGCGCCGCAACGCGTCGGCTGTTTAGTGCTTGAGTAGCTTCAGTTGAATTCGCCGCCGGCGCGCGGGTTGGCCGGTGCTATTGGGGCGCTTGAAACGCGTGTCTTCCCAATTTTGCGCCAAATGGCGGACGAGCCGCATCTCGTCGCTATCCGCGATGCTGTCCAGATCGCGTTCTATGCGTTTGGCGCATGGACCGTCGTGGCGTTTTTCTTATTGCCGGCCGGCCCTCTGCTCGATCGTTTTTTCCAAGCCTACCACATTGGCTTCGGGTTTATGGGTGTGGCTTTGGCGGCCGCTCTGCCTGACCGGTTGGCGGCAAAATTTGGCTATAATCGCGTCGCGGCTGTGGCGATTGGCCTCGGAGCGTTTTTGCTGTCGCTGCCGCCAAACGTACTGCGACTGAACTTCGAAGACTTTCTCGGTGATATTTCTGCCACCAGTCTCTTCTTAGCGTTGATCGTTGGCCTCGTGACCGGCGAGATCCAGCGTTGGGCCGATCGCGTCTTTGAAAATGAGTACGTCAGCATCGCTGTCGCTGCAGTCGTGTCGGCTGCTCTTTTTGGGGGCTTGGCGCTGCTCCATATCAACATTGCAGTGTGGCTCATCCGCATCGTGCAGCCACTTATTCTTGTCGGCGACACGCTCCCCGCACTCCTCATCGTTGTGTTCCTTCAAACCATATTGTGGTCAGCTGGCATTCATGGTCCAGCATTTTTAGCGCCATTGACGACGCCCGTTTACTTGCGCGCGCTCGACCTCAACGCGCAAGCGATACTGCATCACCAGCATCCGCCATTTGTGGTCACGCTCATGATCTTCACGTTCGTGTATCCTGGAGGATCTGGCGCGACATTGCCGCTGGCGTTCATTCTCTTGCGCTCTCGCGTGCAACGTTTGCGACGACTTGGTTATGCATCGCTTCTCCCTAGCATCTGTAACGTGAACGAGCCGCTGATCTTTGGGATTCCAATTGTCATGAACCCAAGTCTCGTGATCCCATTTGTTGGAATTCCAATCATTTTGGCGGCGATCACCTTTGCTAGCGAGTACTTTGGGCTGGTTGCCCGCACGTCTGTCTGGCTGCCGGGTGCGATTCCATCATTTGTTGCCGCGTGGGTTACGACGAAAGGTGATTGGCATTCGCTGATTCTTATTGCCGTCAATATTGTGGTTGCATCTGTGGTTTGGCTGCCGTTCTTTGGTGTTTTTGAAAGGGCAATCGAGCAACGACCACAGGATGAAGAAGAGCTCGTTCGGGCCGCAGAGGCGATACGCGAACACGAACGCGCAGAGCACACCACAGTTGCACCCAAGAGGCACGCTCCATGAACGCGCACATCGCAGACCTTCTGCGACCGTTTGACTTTCCGAGCGCGCTGCTTGAGCATGGCCAGGCTGCCTTTGATGCTGTCCAACCGGCCTGGAAACAACGAGATGAAGCGGCTTTCGCAATTGGCGCGAAAGTTGTGCGCTGCTTTGCGGATGCTGGATTGAACGATTCGCACCTTACCGGCACCACTGGTTACGGATATCACGATGCGGCGCGCGAGGCATACGAAGCACTGTTGGCTTGTGCGCTGGATGCGCCAGCCGCACTGGCGCGATTGCAACTGGTGAGCGGCACCCACGCCATGGTCGCCGCGATCAACGCGCTGCTCGGACCTAACGGTCGACTGTGCTCGCTGACTGGAGCACCGTATGACACGCTACGGCGCGCGCTCACTCAACCGCTCGAAACGGCAGGTGGCAGATATCTTGAAGTTTCCTTTGCGCCCGATGGCAGCTTAGACGACTACGCCATCGGTTACGCGCTGCAAAAGCTGCCCGATGTCATTTTTATCCAGCGCTCTCGTGGCTATGCTCCGCGTCCAGCGATTTCAATAGCCACAATCGAAAGGCTCGTTGAGACAGTACGTCTGCATACTCCGAAGACAATAGTTGCGGTTGACAACTGCTATGGAGAGTTCGTCGAGCCGCGCGAACCTTGTGCCGTTGGTGCAGACATCGTTATCGGCTCGCTTATCAAAAATCCAGGCGGCGGCCTCGCTCCGGCTGGCGCTTACATAGCCGGCAAGCAAGAGCTGGTGGAGACAATCGCAGACGCGATCTTTGCGCCGGGGTTAGGGCGCAACGTAGGCCCGACGCTCGATACTAGCCGCTGGCTGTTTGCCGGATTGCATCGCGCTCCAAGGGTGGTCGCGGAGTCGCTTAAGATTATGGATTTTGCTGCTGCGCTGTTCGAGCGTCTGGGTTATCGAGTAGAACCGAAACCAAGCGGTCCACGCTTTGATACAATCCAAGCAATCGGCTTAGGATCGCCAGAGTTATTGATTGCATTCACGCGCGGTTTGCAAAAACTGCTTCCTGTGAACGCGCGCGCAACGCCCGAGCCCGCAGGTGTGCCGGGATACACCGACCCAGTCATAATGGCGCTTGGTTCGTTTATCGGAGGTTCGACTATGGAGCTCTCTTGCGATGCCCCGATGCGCGCGCCTTACGAAGTGTACCTACAGGGTGGGATGGATACAACCCACGGTGTTATCGCGACGATGAGTGCAGCGCAGGCGGTGCTCGAGGTTAGCACCGGCAGGCACCCTCGTCCCGTAAGAGAATAGTACGAACGCATGGCTGAAAATCTCCAACGGCGCCAATACGTCCGGACGGTCGTGTCGTTGCCGGCGGTGTTCACACTGGAAAGTGACGGCAAGCGTCACGAAGGCGCAGTTGTCGATCTCGGCGAGGGCGGGATGCGGCTCGTATCCGAAAAGCACGCCCCAGCGCGCTCTGCGATCCGTCTTAGCTTTTCGCTCGAAAATAGCCGTGAAATCCGGGCCCGCGGTCGAGTCGTACTGAGTTATTTTTCCGCGCCAGAGCAGAAATATCATCACGGTGTAGCGTTCACGTCGATCGACAAGGACGACCGCTCGGCGATCGCACGATTTGTTGAAGCGCACGCGACGCGTTCATAACGAACCATCGCAGCAAGTAAAGAAAAACGAGGCCGTAGCCTCGTTTTTACTTTAACCCCCGCGACTAAAATCAGCGGGGTTTAGACTCTCCCATAAACCCATAGAAATAGTATTCGCTGCCGTCGCTCATGACGACGACCACGCGCGTGTCTTCATAGATGGCGCGCAGCACTTGTTTGCCAGCCATCGTGTCCAGAATGCCTTGTGCAAAAACTCGTTCGGCTTCGCGCAACGCATCGGGATCGATGTCTAACAAGTCGGATGTCTGCAATTCGCTCACCTTTGACTGGTCCACTATAAGCAGTACTCCTGCGACGTCTTTGAATCGCCCAAATCGCGGAGAGCCGGCGCCTCATTTTTGGGGCCCCTCTTGTTTTAGTGTTCGGCCGCATTTTGGGCTGAAATTAGGCGAAAATCCGCTCAAGGCCATCACACTTGGGACACACTTCGCTCGGCGCGCACAAAGGCGCAAAACCGCATGAATGCATGGGGAAACGCCGTTTGATGGCGAAAAGCAAACAGGCAATGTACGTGCTCGAAGCGATGAATGGGCCTCTCGATGGGAAGCGCTGGGAGTTTGCTACCAGCATCGTTGTTGGCCGCGATGCGAGTGCGGCGCAGGCCGCACTTCCGGTGGACTATGCAGTATCGAGGCGTCATGCACAAATTGATGTTGCAGCCGATGGCCTGCTTATTTCAGATCTCGGTAGCAGCAACGGCACGATTTTGCGCGGGGACGCGATTGCAACGCAAATGCCAATCGAGCCAGGCGAACCATTTATTATAGGGCGCACGATGTTTCGGGTGCTAAGTAAGGAAGCATGCCAACCTCCATCTTGACCTTTGCCGAAAAGAAACGGCGTCACGAAAAAATTGCTGTCATAACAGCGTACGATGCCTTGACGGCTGCTATGGTTCACGTTGCCGGCGTTGACGCAATTTTAGTGGGCGATTCTGCAGGCATGGTATTTGCAGGTCACGACACGACGCTGCCGGCTACGCTCGAGGAGATGCTCTACCATACGCGATCCGTCGCTCGCGGAGCGCGCGGTGCGTTTATCATCGGGGATATGCCTTTTTTGTCCTACCAGTGTGGCCATGACGAGGCTGTCCGCAACGCCGGGCGCTTTCTCAAAGAGGCTGGAGCCCAAGCAGTCAAGCTCGAGGGCTGCGACGCTGCGCTTGTGGCACGCATGGTCAGCATCGGCATCCCCGTTATGGGCCACATAGGCTTGACGCCCCAATCCGTGCACGCAATGGGTGGTTTTCGCGTTCAAGGCAAGACAGCAGAGTCCGCGGCGCGCCTGGTTGCAGACGCCAAGGCGCTCGACGGCGCCGGTTGTTTTTCGATCGTGTTAGAGTGCGTACCAGCGCGGCTCGCTGCAGAAATTACAGCGTCCGTGCGTGCAGCGACCATCGGCATCGGCGCGGGCGTCGAATGTGATGGTCAGGTCAGTGTGGTCAATGACCTGCTTGGTCTGACGACCGGATACATCCCTCGACACGCTAAGCGCTACGCAGACTTTTACAATGAAGGTTTAGCGGCCGTGCGTCACTACGTCGATGACGTTCGCAGTGCCACATTCCCAGGTCGCGAACACAGCGTCGAGAGTGCGCAGCCGTCCACGGAAAAAGCAAACGTCGATCCAACCCACTGAGGCGATGAAAGTCATCACGGATTCGCGTGAGCTGCGCGCTGTGCGCGCACGCTTACCGAACCCGTTAGGATTTGTGCCAACCATGGGTGCCCTGCATGGCGGTCACGCGGCATTGATCGAGCGAGCGCGCGGCGAATGCGCCTCGGTCGTCGCATCAATCTTCGTTAATCCACTTCAGTTTGGACCCAATGAAGATTTCAGCGCGTACCCGCGCAACCTCGATCCAGATATTCGCCTGCTCGAGCAGCTGGGGGTCGATTGCACCTTTGTTCCTAGCGTGGCTGACATGTATCCCCGCCAGCTCGATGTGTTCGTCGAACCGACGAGTCTCGCCCAATTTTACGAAGGCGAACGGCGCCCAGGTCATTTCCGCGGTGTCGCGACAGTCGTGCTGAAGCTGCTTCATCTCGTCGAGCCGCAACAAGCCTATTTTGGGGAAAAAGATGCGCAACAGCTTGCCGTCATCAAGCGAATGATTGCTGATCTCGATCTTCCCATTGATGTACGCGCCTGCCCAACTGTGCGCGATAAGGACGGCGTCGCGCTTTCTTCGCGCAACGCGTATTTGACAGCTGAACAGCGGCGCATAGCGCCCAATCTCAACGCAGCTTTGTGCAGCCTCGCGGCCGCTTTGGAATCAGGTGTTCGTGATATCGCGGCGGCGCTTGCGCAAGCGAAAACGATACTGCCGCCGCTACGGGAAGATTACATCGGCGTCGTCCGCCCTGACGAGTTTCGCCCGCTTGTCGTGGCGCCGACCGCATCGCAGCTGCTGGTAATCGGCGCCGCATACGTTGGCCAGACGCGACTCATCGATAACGTGAAAGTGCAAACACCAGCCGAGCACGAAGCGGCAAACAATGAACAATCAAGGAGCCGATGACTTGAACAGCCTTAGCGAGCGAACGATCTTAGTCGGCGTGTGTGGCGGGATCGCAGCGTACAAGTGCGCCGGCATTGTCAGCTCGTTGCGTCAAGCCGGTGCTGACGTGCACGTCATTATGACCGAAGCGGCGCAAAAATTTGTCACGCCGCTTACCTTCCAAGCCCTCTCCAACAATGCGGTTCACACCGACATGTTCGCCGACACGACGGCTTGGGAGATCGCGCACATCGGTCTGGTTCGAAAAACCGATGCGTTTGTTGTCCTGAACGCAACGGCGAATACCTTGGCCAAGCTGGCGCACGGCATGGCTGACAATTTGCTTACCACCTGCGTGCTCGCATCGCGCAAACCTGTCCTCATCGCGCCGGCAATGAACACACAGATGCTCGAGGCTGAGGTTACGCAACAAAACATTCGCTTGTTGCAGGAGCGCGGCTATTGGTTCGTCGAGCCTGGCGCCGGCTTTTTGGCGTGTGGCGAAGTTGGCCAGGGCCGCCTCGCTGACGAAGACGAAATCATAGCAGCAATCGAGCACATCGTGCAGCGATCGCAAAGCTTGGTGGGCGAGCGCGTCCTCATAACTGCCGGCCCAACGCGAGAGTTTATCGACCCTTCCCGTTTTTTGTCAAATCCGTCCAGTGGACGGATGGGCCTGGCGCTTGCTACCGAAGCGCGAGCGCGGGGCGCAAAGGTTACTCTTGTGTGCGGCCCAACTGAACTGCGCGCACCCACAGACGTCTCGTTCGTGCCTGTGACGACGGCGCGTGAGATGCGCGCGGCCGTCATGGAACATTTGCCAGATATTTCAATTTTTATTGGCGCGGCGGCGGTTGCCGATTTTCGTCCGGCAAGCATGAGCGATACTAAGATAAAGAAAGAAAATGCAGCTCGCACGCTTGTCCTCGAACAAAATCCTGACATCATCACTGAGGTGAGCGCTCATAGGCCCGCCGGATCGACTATCGTCGGGTTCGCTGCTGAGACGGATAACATCGAGGAACGCGCCCGCGAGAAACTGGCAGCAAAGAACCTCGATTTGATCGTCGTCAACCACATCGACTTGGGCGGCGGAGCCTTCGGCGCCTCAGACAACGAAGTAACTATCCTTTGGGGTCGCGACGGCCGAGAGATTGTAAAGCGAGCACCTAAGTTACTTGTCGCCGCTGCGATCTTGGATCGTGTCGTTGCGCAGCGGGGGTCGGCCTAACGTGCTGTTAGCGGTTGAAGTTGGAAATACCAATATAAAGTTTGGACTTTTCGAAATGGAAGGCGCCGCCGCGGGCACGCTCGTCCATAACTGGCGCTCGGTAACCAATTATCGCCAAACGGCCGACGATTTGGCCGCACTGGTCGACGGCATGCTGCGCTTGAACAGCGTTCCTCGATCGTTCGTGAAACGCGTAGTGGTTGCAAGCGTGGTACCACCGCTCTATCGCGCGCTCACCGGCATGGCGCTTCAATACTTCAATTGTAAAGCGCAATTCTTATCTGCGGCGCGACAGACACTTGTGCCCGTAAAAACGCGCCACGCATCCGAACTAGGCGCTGATCTCATCGGCGGCGCGATTGGCGCGGTAGCAAAGTACGGCGCGCCGGTCATCATCGTGCAATTTGGCACTGCGACGACGTTTGCGGCGGTTAACGCTCAGGGCGAATATGCTGGAACGGCAATCGCGCCGGGCGTTGAAGTGTCGGTGGATGCGCTCATCGGTCGGGCAGCAAAACTGATGACCGTGCCGCTCGTGAAGCCGCCTGCAGCCATTGGGATCGATACGACGACTTCGTTACAAGCCGGCATCATTTTGGGAAACGTCGGCCAAGTTGAATACCTTGTCGCGCGGTTCCGTGAGGAGATGGGAGTTGCGGCTCGGGCGATTGCAACCGGTGGACTAGCAGAACTCATCGCACCGCACACCAGCGTTTTTGAGTTGTGCGACGAACGGCTCGTGCTTGATGGACTCTATCATTGGGCCGCGTCAACTGCCAAAACCAAAACAAAGGTTTAACGTGGACGAAGTAGACCCCACAAACGCAACGGCTTTAGAATTGAATCGTGAGGCTTTCATTGGTCTCACGGTTGGAGCGCTTGGCTCGGGAGCAAACGTCACGCAAGCCTTGGCGGACGACCTCGGCAAACCGCACCCGCCATTCGTACCAGAAGACGATCCGGATATCACCGTTGAGCGGCCGCAACTGCCTTGCGCCGAAGGCGCGATTGCGTCGTACGCCGCATATCCGCGATCAAACAACGTCCGTACGCCAGGCGTGGTAATTGCGATGCACATATGGGGTGTCGACGCGCAAATACGCGATGTCGTTCGACGTTTTGCCAAGGCGGGGTACGTCACAATTGCTCCCAACTTGTACACGCTCTTAGGAGCGCCAAATGGCGATGGGGCCACCGATTTAACCCCTTTCGGCGAGGTATCCGCAAAGCTCGTCGACGCAACGGTAGATGGCGACATACGAGCCGGCGCCACCTGGATCCGATCGCGCGTTGGCCAAGGCCCACTTGTACGCCCGCCTAAGGTCGGGGTGATGGGTTTTTGCATGGGTGGTGGGATAGCACTGCGAGCAGCAGTTGACGATACGAATGCGTTTGATGCGGCAGTTATCTTCTATGGCAAAGTGCGCTGGGGCGCAACCAATCAGGATGACGGACCGATTACTGCAATGGCCTTGGCATACACCAATGACCTGAAAGTGCCGGTGATGGGCCAGTTCGGGGCCCGCGACACGAGCATAAAGCCAGATGACGTCAGGGCAATGCAAGCACGGCTGAACGTACCTAACGACATCAAGATCTATCCTGAAGCCGGTCACGCATTTTTTGACGACACGCGCGCCCGTTACGTTGCGTCAGCTGCGTCTGATGCTTGGACGCGCACGCTCTCCTGGTTTGGTAAATACCTTAAGGCTTAGTTTCGGGCTGAATCTTAGGCGCGTCGTGTGCAAGCGCGACCATCATGCGGACCCCATTTGTAAACGCAGCTTCATCAATGTGAAAACGCGGGCTATGGTGCGGCGTATCGACGGCCGGGTCAACTTGGGCTCCGAGAAAGAAAAAACAGCCGGGCCGTTTTTGGAGCATAAACGAGAAATCTTCGGCTCCCATGATTTTGGGTTGTTCCGCAACGTTGTCTGACCCGAGCGTGCGCGCCGCGAGATCCATGATGTACCCTGCTTGATCGACATCGTTGACGGTTACCGGATAGCGGCGCAAATATCGAAAGTCATAGTTTGCTTGGGAGCTGTCGCAGCAACCGCTTAAGACCGCCTCAATCTTTGAAGCCAACATGTCGCGATGATCTTCGCGAAACGTGCGGACCGTTCCGAGTAGGCTTACCTCGTCAGGAATGACATTGTGGATC
>JBPYDX010000139.1:0-2211 GCA_051986115.1 Candidatus Eremiobacteraceae bacterium | reverse complement strand
CCAGGGACTGGTGGCGGTTCCAGATCTTCTTTAGCGCGGCGTCTTGCGTGCGCGCGCCGCTGCCCGTCATCTCCTTGGCCAAAGCAGCAATTTCGGGCTTGCCCATGGCTACGTTGCTGCAAAGGTCATTGTAGATCGCGGCGAACTTCTCATCGTCGCCTAAAGCCGCTTCGAGTTTCCTCCCAGCGCTACCCCTTCTGCGACCAGTCGCAGCGGTCGCCCCGGCGACCATTCGCACGAACCCACCGAGTTCCATCGAAGCTCGGTCAGCCAGCAGCTTCTCGATAGCGCTGATGTCGGTTAGCGCAGCGCTTTTGGCTGTTTTGTCGAGGACGCTCTTTAGCGCTAAGAGAAGGCGAACGACTTCGCCGAGATGCGGATCGCCGGCGGATGCGCTCCCGGGAAGTGCAGCGAGGTTCTTCACACGGTCGGAAACTTCAGATGTAGGATGCGCGTCAAAGGCGGCAGCAAACAATATGATGCGATCGCGCGCAACCGGCGCGCCTGCGATATCGAGTACATCGGCAAAGGCCCTGAGAGCAGCGCTGAAGTCCCGGCAGTTCATTGCAGCGACTCTTCAAGAGCTACTCCGCGGCTTCGCGGAAATAGGCGTGCGGGGCAATTCCCATCTCTTCGGCAACATGCTCGGCCAGCGCGGCGATGGCATCGCGTACCTGCTGGGATTCCTTGCTATTCGGCATCACGATATGAGCAATTCCCTCGTTGGCATCATTGACCAGCGCAGCCGCATGAGGGACAAAAGTTTGTTCAGGCAATATACGTAGAGGGCCGCTTCCCAAAGCATCTTTGACGAACGTTATCGCTTCGGTTTGCGCGACGCGACCGCGTTTCCACATCGTGCCGACAACTCCCATGTAGTTCAGGTGCGGGCAAATCCCCGCGCGCTTTAATGTTTCGACTTGCTCGTACAGCGTGACGACTGCTTCGGCGGAAGTGCGGTCGAAAATGGTCGGAATGAGAAGGTGAGAGCCGGCGCAAAGCGCCTGAATTTTGGAAGTCGTCAGGCGGGGTGGGCAATCGATGATGATGAGGTCGAAAGCTCTCTGCACGATGTCCGAATGAAGAATCTTGGCGAGCGTATATCGCACGTCCGCCGTCCGCAACAGGCACCCCTTCGAGCGCTCTATCACGGCGTGGCGCAGATCTCCCAGCTTGAAATGGACGCATTGAAGCAGCCATTCGATCATCATGCGATTGTCGGCCTGCGCAAGGTCGTAGTATGCGGTGAAAATTTGCAACCGGCCTGGGCTGTTGTCGCTGGTCTTGAGATCGACCTTTCGAGCGAGCTGCGGGATATCGACCGGCGCGAGATCGCCGCTGATGAGCCTCGTGGCCAATGAGCTTTGATGCGTGTCGGGCAGCCAGTCCTTGCCCGGAAAAGCCATTGACGACAATGAGCCCTGAAAATCAAGGTCGATCAGCAGCACGCGTCGTTGCCACTCCTTGGCGAGATAGGCGCCGAGATTAGCCGCAAGCGTTGTCTTGCCAACACCGCCTTTGAGATTGGCGATCGCCGATGTTCTGGAGTTTGCAACACCGCGCCAATAATCACGCGGCCGCTCGATGGGAGTGGTCAGCCACACGCCCTTGCCTTCACGTAGGCCCCGGTGGTCGATCGTACGTCCTACAGCTTGCAGCGCCCGACGACGACTGCAAACGAGGAGCCATGCTTGCAGCGAGAGCAGAGCAATATATCGAAAAAGAAACCAGCCGGCATAGGTAAGCGCAGGAACGACAATGAGTGCAGTGACCGGCCTATCGATGATCAAATGCGATATGTGACCGACGAGGTCCATGTAAAGTCCCCTTTTTGTATGAGGCATTTTTATTTTGCCACACGGGCAACCAACGGCGAATGTACGCAAACGTACTTATTAACAGTTAAATTCGTCAGTGACTCCAAACGAGCCTCTGGCCGCCGAGGTGAAACGTGGCTAAAATTAGTCAACGCGCTGCGGACCGGGAGCGGGGTTTTGGCAACCCCGTTGCGACACGCCACTGGCTCGCGAGTAGCGCGCATTGCGTGTCATGCGCGCTGCGCGCAGGCAGCGCGCTCATCCGGCGGTGCGCCACCGCTGCGGCTGTTTGTGGCGCGTGCCGGCGGGCAACACTGCGGTAAGAAAACCTCGGGCGCTCGGCACGGCGGCGTCCAACGTCGTTAACGCCCTCAACCTTCTCGACGGCAGACTA
>JBPYDX010000138.1:0-3702 GCA_051986115.1 Candidatus Eremiobacteraceae bacterium | reverse complement strand
GGCGCGCGATCGACACCTCGCCACTGTATGCCTGCTTGGTCCTAGCGTGTAAAGCAGCCAGGGAGAATCGCTAGTCTTGCGGAGCTAGCCTGCGATCTTGAATGCGAAGAACAAGACAGCTTGAGCGATCACAAACGACACCGGGAGAGCGACGCCGGCGAGCCGGCGTAGAAGCAACGAACTCTGCTCTGAGTGGTTGATTTCTAGGAGGTGGGTCCCAACGATCGTGGCGATGGAGATGATGACAAAAATGAAACTCGTGAATAATAGCGCGTCGATATAAGTGATATATTCGGTCCGTGGCAGGACGTTAGTGGCTGTTATACTGAAAGCAACGATGATCAAAAGGGTGGAAACAGCAGATTGAAGCTGGTCTTTAGTTTTGAATTCCTCGTGCGAAAGCCAGAATGTTATCCATGAGATAAACACCAGCAGCAGCAGCGGTATGATGAACTTAAAAATGTAAGACTTTGGCCTGCGCTGCACTTTGAGATTGAACTCCACATCGTTCGCGCGACTGGCACTCCCTGCGACCGTACCTATGCGTTCGGTAAGAGAAAGCGGCACCCACTGCGCGAGACCAGCATAGCTACGGTTCGGCAACGCTGAATCCTGAGGATCTGGTCTCAGAATCGTGCGATCGATGTCCTCTCCGCTGGCTTGAACGACGAGGGGCAAGAGTTGAGAGTCAAATGGGAAGCGCCGTAAGTCTAAGCTCGTGGAGAGGGTTGCGCTAAATGTTTGCGTGTATACGACAGTTCCATCCGGCTCAGCGTACAGATCGACGAAACGGAAACTAGTCGGCGTCACTTCGTTTGTGAATTCAAGTTGTGGCTTCCATGTTTCGGAGGGCAAGTCGCGATAAGCAGGCCCTCGGCCCGATCGATTTTGAAGACTTCGATCGGTCCATTTTGCAATGAGCAAGCCGGCAGCTTGCCAACTTTCCTTCACTTCGTCGATTGCGGTTAGGTTGCGGATGACAAGCCCGATACGGATGGGGGTTGGGCGCACCTGATTAGGTGCTGTGGCTGCCGCGGATGCAATCGCGTTGGTCTCGCATGGGTAAAGCGCCAGAGCTGTTAGCAAGGATAGAATCGTGAAAGAACGTCTAAATCGTATCGGCACAATCTTGTCGCATTCGTCCCGCCCGAAGACCACACCTTACGGATGTGTGGCGCAATTGTAACTGCGCCAGGTGCAGGATAACCAATGGGTTGGATATGTGCACAGGTTCCAAGTCAAGCATCTAAATCGAGTCAAACGGATCGCCAAGCAAGCAGGGTTAGGGTCGCTGCGCATTCACGACCTGCGACACTCGTTCGCATCCATATCACTGCACCGAGGCGTTCCGATTACAACGCTCGCTGTTATCCTTGGCTCGGACGCTGCTACTTTGTTCGACACCTACGCTCATGCGCTGCCTGCAGGAGAGGACACAGCCGCCCGAGCGCTGCAGCAAGCGTTGGCAGGCGCGTCGTGGGAGCGATGAGAACCCGTCTATCGGCCGGTCTTGTTGTCGTCTGCGACTGTTTCGTGATCACGGCGTTGGGATCGGGCGATGTCAAGAGCAAGGTCAAAGCACGAATCAGTACAGCACAAGACTTGCAAGAGAATACGCGTCGTTAGCTCAATGGTAGAGCAGCGGACTCTTAATCCGTTGGTTGTGGGTTCAAGTCCCTCACGACGCACAGCACGCTTGTTTTGAGAATGGAGTTCGAAGCGCTATGGCAGCACGTCAAACTTGGGGCATTGTTGGTGCAGCAGCGCTAGGCCTGATGTGTGGTTACTACCTAGCCCCGAAGCCGGCGCGTCGCGAGCTCAATCGCCGCGCAGCTCGCAACCTGAACACTCTTCAAGGCATAGCCTTGCGTGAGGGTGGCAAGGCAGCCCGAGCTGTCACAGCGGCAGCAAGCGCAGCGTCGAAAGCCGCCGGCAGTGTCGTTCGCCAGATCACCGGCCCACTCGCCGCTTCGCTCGACCCAACTCAAAAGCTAAAGGACGCCATCGCAAGCGATCCCATTCTCGCGCGACGCGCTATCTGGATTGATGCGCTCGGCGACACCATGCTTCTCCACGGCGTGGTGGAAAGCGATGAAGAGTGGCGCTCAGCGGATCTCCTCGCTCGTCTCGCATCTCCAGATGGCTCCGTGCGCAACTTGCTGCAAGTCCGCAGCGGACCGACCACTTAACCGTCTGCCCTCACAAAAGAGAAACGCCGCCCGTTTCCTGAGCGGCGTTAGGACTAGTGATAACTAAGGTGTGCTAGTGGCCTCCGTGACCACCTTGGTCGTCATCGCCTTGGTTGTCGTGATCGCCATGGTGCTTATTGCCTTCGCCTTTATCCCAGCCTTTGTGTAAACCCTCACCGTGCCAGGTGTCCTCGTCGTCGTAGCGCCACGGGAAACCTCGAGCGTGAGCTCCGCAGCGAGGCCAGTCGCCGTAGTAATCGCAGCGGTGACGACCGTCGTTGCTTAGATACACGACTGTGCCTCCGGGAAATACAACTCGGCCATCAATGTAGACTTGACCGCCGTCTTGCGTGTGACCCACCACAGTGTTCTGGGAGTGCCGGTAACTATTGTAGACGATGACAGCCGCCGTTACTGCGACCGCACCCAGGATAATGTTGCGGGTCGATATCTGTCCGGCTGATGCTGATGCGGCAGGTCTCGCGGCGCCAGCACCGATCATCAAAGCGAGCGCGAGGGCGATAGCCGGCTTGACCCACGCGGTTCGAATGGAAGCTGCGAACATGAAAAAACCCCCCCTATCTCTCTTTAGATTAACGGGAGATTTTCTCGTGAAATCTCGCGCCGGCTCAAAAACGTGATGTCCCTTACATGAACAATTTTGGTCAGTTAGGGCTTGCCCGGCGTTGATGGCTGTGACTGTGACGCGTCGGGATCATCACTAGGTATCGGTGGTATCACAGGCGGTCTATCGCTCATGTCGTGCCTTTCGGTCTGTCGCCCGGGTGCCCCATCCTAGGGCGACCGAGCTGTAGATATTGTCTCCCTTACGCCGGGACTGGGGAATCCGGGATTCCTCGCAACGCGCCGCCAAGAATGCTCAATGGCGGTCATCACATCGGCCGCTCCGCGTCGCTTTATTGGCAGGCGCGAAGAACTAGAGCGGCTTCACACCGCGTACGGCCAAGCGGCTCAAGGCAACGGTTCAACCCTGTTGATCGCCGGCGATGCCGGAATCGGCAAGACACGGCTTCTTCAAGAATGGCGAGCGTGGGCGCAACGGCAACGAGGTGTTGTCTGTTCGGGCGACTGTCTCGACTACGCCCAAGCGCCGTACGCACCATTCGTCGATGCGCTGCGTGAGGTGATAACGCAAAGACCGCACGCACTGCGTAGCTCGTTGGCTGCGCGACGGATTCTTTCGTCAATCTTGCCCGAACTTGATGAGGCTGCTCGCAGCAAATCCACAGGTGTTTCAAAACGTCAGCTCTTCGATGCCTACGCCGAGGCACTACGCGTCGTATCGACCAGGGAGCCCGTCGGCCTGATCATCGAGGACTTGCACTGGGCTGACAGCGACACGTTGGACTTGGTCCTCCATCTTTCCGGGATCGCTGACAAGAGCCGTCTTGCGCTGATCGCCACATATCGTCGCGACGAACCTGGGGTCGACACGCTAGCGCCAGTAATTGCCCGAATCAATCGACGTGGCCGCACGATACAAGTGACGCTG
>JBPYDX010000137.1:0-2809 GCA_051986115.1 Candidatus Eremiobacteraceae bacterium | reverse complement strand
CTATAATCGTACGAGGGCTGCTGCGGCGACGAAAAGCCGAGCAAATATCAGGGGGTAAGAGATACTTGGGGGCACTTCACCCGACAGAAGAAACCCTGGACTACAGCGAGCGAGCCGACGAAGAACTCGTAAATGCAGCGAAATGTGGCGACAATCTCGCCATGGAGTTCCTGCTCAACAAGTATAAGAACTTCGTCCGGATCAAGGCAAAAAGCTACTTCCTTATCGGCGCAGACCGTGAGGACATCATTCAAGAGGGCATGATCGGATTGTACAAGGCGGTTCGCGACTTCCGCGCGGACAAGCTGTCGTCGTTCCGTGCCTTCGCGGAGCTGTGCATAACGCGGCAAATCATCACGGCTATTAAGACCGCGACGCGGCAAAAGCATATCCCGCTCAATCAGTACATTTCGCTCAACAAGCCTATCTATGACGAAGATAGCGAGCGGACACTGCTCGATGTCATGGCCAGCGCCAAGATGTCGGATCCTGAGGAACTGGTCATCAACCAGGAAGTCTCGGAAGACATCAAGGAGCGCATCCAGGAGAACCTGAGCGATCTCGAATCGCAGGTGCTGCTCAGCTACCTTGAGGGCAAATCGTATCAGGAAATGGCGCGTGACCTGAATCGTCACGTGAAGTCGATCGACAACGCGCTGCAACGCGTCAAGCGCAAGATCGAAAAGAACCTGAGCGAAGTCGAGCTCTACTAGACGAAAACAGAAGGCGCCCGAAGCGGGCGCCTTCTAACTATTCCGGCATGCCGTACTTGCGCGTGCGCTACCGCCACGAAGTCAAGTGCCAAGATCCCGAATGCGGCGAACTCATCGTCCGCGAAGGCCAGCTTTCGGACGTGGTTTCTTCGGAAGGCATGCTCGTTAGAGTTGACGCGGATCAGCGAGATCTACGCAGCGCATTTACGTTACGTTGCCCGGCCGGTCATCAAAACGATCTTTTTGCTCCACGCGATTTACAGATCGTCAAATCGGCATCGACTGGTGACGCAGATTTTAAACCGATTATGCTGCGCACATCACTCTCTTAAGTCGCGTAAGTCTGCAACACATCGCGAAATTCGCGCACAAAACGCTCGCGCTGGCGCCACAATGGAAAATGTCCGGTGTGCTCAAGCACCCGCACATCCGGCTTGGACGCAACCGCGGTCACTCGTTCACCGTGCGAGAGTTTGTCGTCATCTCCTAAGATGATAATCGTTGGAACGCTGTCGGGCACGTGCACCTCGTCGGGCTTCCAACGACGCATCATTTCGACGGTGTAAAAAAGCGTGCGCAATCTCGTCTTGGCGATGTTGTGAAGCATGGAAGTCGATAAGGCGGGTGGCAATGCGCGGGCAAGTCGCAACAGCGTTGCAATCGGTTGGCGCCCAAAACGCATCAAGAGTGCAAGTGACTTCGGAATGACCAAAGGAGAGACGGCGCAAACTGCTTGGACATTTTGCGGATAGAGGCTTGCGTACTCAAGCGCGACGATGGCGCCAAAGGAATAACCTGCGACAAGCCAGCGGTCGACCTTAACAGCCCGGCGTAGAGCATCGCAGTCCGCGGCTAAGTCAGACCAGCCGTAATTCGGCTCGTGTTTTTCTTCTGATTTCCCATGCCCGCGCAGCGACAGCCCGTAAAACCGAAACGATTGACGTAAGTCGAAAACTACCTTGTGCCATTGTCGCCGCGCTCGGCCGCCCCACCCGTGCAGCAAGAGGACCGCTGGTCCTTGGCCCTCTTCAAAATAGTGAAGCCTGAGTCCATCGCCCTCAAAGAAAGGGATGGACTAACTCCTAGCCGGCGCTCGCGCGCGTCGCGTCGGCTTTGCGACCCGCAAGCTGTGCCTTGAGTTTATCGACCTCATCTGAGAGTTCAACCATGCGTACATGGTCGTACGTGGCTTGCGCGGCCTTAGATAACTGGAAGATCGCTTCTACTTCATCGGGATCGATATCAGCGCCATTGGTGTGCGGACCATAGAGCAAGATCCCTGTGAGGTCGCGGCGCGCAATTGTCGGCACTGCAAGTATAGGGGCAGCCGGGCCTGCGGGTAGACCGCTTGGATGCCATCCGATATCGGCAACTCGCAGCGGCTCGAATTCAGATTCCAAGTTCAAGGCGAGTGGGTCGTCGTGCTTGATGCGAGAGATAGTCGTTTCTGGCCAGCCAACCGCCGCGATGCGTGCAAACCATCCGGCATCGCTGCGCAGGAAAACAGCGGCTGACGATAGCGATAATGCTTCGGTCGGCTCGCGCGTCAGAAAGTCAAATATCGTGGTCAATTCGGCGGCGTTGTGGACCGCCTCGGTTGAGTGTTTTAAGCGTCGCATTGCTACTTGGCGGCGACGGAAGAAGACGGTCTCGACAACGTTTTCCACGCGCTTTTCAAGGGAGTTAAGCCAAAAACTTATGCCAATAGCAACGGCGATCTCCACAAAGCGCGCCAAGCGCACAGCTTCAAGTTCTCGGCCTAAGAACCAGTCGATGAACCCGAACATCAATAAGATAGTGGAAGTGAGAATCGCGTAGATAAGCGCGCGGCTGATGACAAAACTTACCTCAAAAACCCGATGGCGAATGACCGCATATGCAACTGTGAGCGGCAGAATGACGTTCAGCGAGAGCAGCGTCAATTCGATCCAGCGGGGAGGATTGAACGGTAACGCAGAGCTGAAGAGCACCACGCTGCCTAGGTAGGTAGTAGACGTGCCCACGATAAGGCCAATAACGACCCATTGCATGCGGGGCCGGTCCTCGGGCTTGCCGTGCCAGTATGTCTGCAGCGTGGCAACGATGCTCATCGCAAA
>JBPYDX010000136.1:0-3113 GCA_051986115.1 Candidatus Eremiobacteraceae bacterium | reverse complement strand
TCCAACTTTTCGAACAAGCGGCGATGCTAATATGAGTGATACTGCACCTGCCATGAGCGCCAACGTCAGCATCGTGCCAACCGCAAAGGCAGAAAGACCGCGGCTGCTCAGATACAGTCCCAGCGCTACTGAGAGTAGGCCAAAACCAAACGCGCGCAAGCTTCGCGCAAGAACTACAACGGTGAATGTTCGATTAGTGTTGCCGATCAGGATTCGACCCGTTGTTGACACCAAGCATAGAGCGCGTCGTACAGAGGCGTTTCGAGAGCAAGCTTCTGGTGATCGTCCACTCCGTGCACCGCTGCGAATCCGTGAGCGATAGCTCTCAAACCCGCCGCTTCTGGCTCGATCGAAATATCTTCAGGCACATCAGCTCCGTGGACGATGCGCCCAAGCAAGCGCAACGCACCGCGATTTAGCCCATGTTTGACTAGGATGGACTCAAAACTGCAGCGCCCGTCAACATGTCCAAGTTCGACGCCCGGTACGTCATACGGGATAGCACGCTCTGACGCAGCAACTCGCATTACATCGTCGCGTTCTACGTACAAGAATTGTGCTTGGGGATCAATAAATCGTCTTATAAGCCATGGGCAAGCAATTCGATCGACATTGGCATTCTTGCGCGTGACGTATTTCATCATCTGATACCTCACGGAATCGCTATGAAGCTGCGTGGGATTGTCGTCCTAGCAGTTGTCGCAATGTTGACAGCCTCCGCAAATCCGCGGCGCGGGTTACCATTTGATCCGATCGCAGATGTACCGCTTGGCGGCAACGCTACACGTTTAGACTACCAATCGCTCGATTCCGGCAACATGCGCTCATCGTTGCACACCTGGGTGATAGCAACGTGATTGTGGTCGACACTAATACGCGTCGAGCAGTCTCCGGTGCCATCGAACGTTGCCAAGCTGACTACCCTCAGATTGGGCACCGGAGATTTTTACCACGTAAAAAATTAGCTAGCATCCGCCAATCCATCCGATGGTGGTCGTGATGACGCCGACTTGACCCACGAGCCTGCGACTTGCTTCGTGGCGGCGTTGATCCGGTTGAAAGCATTAATCAGCGCTATGTGAATAACCAACGCGGCGAGCCCCCGTTCATCGTAATGCCTGGTAGCTTCATTCCAGACGTCGTCCCCGACAGGATCAGAGCGATCGCTCAGCCGCGTTGCAGCTTCGCTAAGTGCAAGCGCGGCTCGCTCGGCATCGGTAAAATATGGCGACTCGCGCCAGGCGGCGACCGCAAAAATGCGCTCATCCGATTCGCCCAATTTTTTTAGGTCGTGAGAATGCAACTCCACGCAGACGCTGCAGCCATTGATTTGACTGGCACGCAGGTTAACGAGCTGGAGCGTTCTCGCGGGGATGCCGCTCTGGTCGGTTGACGATGCGAGCGCCACCAAAGCCTTCAGCGCACCGGGAAAGACGAACACCGGGTTTGTGATGCGAGATTTGATCTGTATTTGTGTTTGCATAGTCTTTGATCTCCTTATCAAGTAGGCTCGGTTAGAGCCTCACTACGATAAGGACGGTTGGACTCAATCAAAGGCGACACAGGCCAACTGCTGGTGTTGGGTTTTGTCGCAATCAGTGCAGCCGTTGGGTTGCTTGTGTCGACCAGATAGCGGCTGCTTGGAAGACCCTTTGACTGACTGTCCGCATAGGCATATTATGAGTGTGGCACCACGTCTTCGGTTCCTCACGAGGCATTACCGATGTTGAAGTATGTTACTGTGTTTGCGCTCTTAGGCTTAATCGGCTGGGTGAGTCAAATGCCGGCTGCTGCGAGCAACGAAAACGCCACTCCAGCCTTACTGCCGGCGACCTTCCAGGCACTGACACCGTGCGCTGACTGTCCGGGAATACTGACGACAATTACGCTCAAGGCTGATGGAGCCTATAAATTAACGCGAGTATATGAAGGGCGGTCTGGCACATTTGAAGAGACTGGCAAGTGGACATATGACCGCAGTCATGCACGTCTCAGGCTAACTCCCAACGGTAAAGGCACGGCTGAGCAGTTTCACGTAACCTTTTCTCCTCAGTTACAGACGCTGGACTCACATGGCAACCCTCTCCCACCCCATGCCAGCTCGATATTTTCCGTGGTGAAACCTGAAGAAGTCCTTTCCGACACGGGGTGGACGCTTGTCGAATTGAACGGCAAGCTGTTCATCCGCATTGAAGCGCATCCAACCACGATGCAGTTTGACAAGTCGGGTTATCAGGTTTTTGGATCGGGAGGCTGTAACCGCTACACAGGTACGTACAAACAGGATGGCAACAAGCTGACCTTCGGGGTAATGGCAGCGACGAATATGTTCTGTCCGGGTGTGGACGGCGAAACAGCTTATTTTGCGATGCTTACCAAAGTCGCGTCGTTCCAGCGCGAAGGTGAGGCGCTGACTTTATTCGACGAGCATGGCAAAGCGATCGCAAAACTCTACTACGAGAGGTAAGGCTCCTCTTCACACTCTAACCTTTGGTCGTTTGACTGATGACGCGTTTAGTGCCACGGCGGCACGGATGAGAGACTTCAACGCCTTTTCGTCGATCTTGTCGCCCTTATGGAAATCGATCGCACGCCTCGTGTTGCCTTCAAGACTGGAGTTGAACAGGCCTAAAGGGTCCGGCAAAGAGGCGCCCTTGGCGAACGTCATCTTGACAACTTCCTTATACGTCTCACCGGTGCAGATGATTCCATCATGGTACCAGACGGGAACCCCTCGCCATTTCCACTCCTCGACTACTTCGGGGTCGGCTTGCTTTATAAGATTTCTGACCCGAGCAAGCGTCTGACCTCGCCAATCGCTCAGCTCCTTGATTCTTGCATCAATCAGCTGAGAGGGAGAGGCTCCGCCTTCCTTCGACCCACTCTTTGGCTTCATCATGATAGTTGCAGCTTTCCTCGTTAGTCGTTGATGCTCGGAACTTCAATATCGAATTGCTGAGCATACTCAGAATTGAGTCGAGGCCAACCGAACTTCATTGCCTCGGCGCCAACGATGCGGCCGATGGGTGCTCCGCTGAGAAAATGATCAAGCACGTCGAAACAAATGTGCCATCCCGCAGCACCCATTGAAATGTAGGGGCGATCGATGTTGT
>JBPYDX010000135.1:0-2600 GCA_051986115.1 Candidatus Eremiobacteraceae bacterium | reverse complement strand
GGGCAGCCGCTGCGCCTTGGACAGGCGCGTGACAGACCGAAATGCTTACATGCGCGCCGCGGCGTCTGCAGGTTGTAAGAAAATCTTGCAGGGCCGCACCATGACGGCTCGTCACAACCGCAACGCGCCGAATAAAAGATGGCAATGGGCGCTTTCGTTCCGGAGCAAACAGGCCTTCGCTTTGGAGCCTTGCTTTGAGCTCCTCAAACGCGATGTACAACGCGCCGATGCCAACCAGGCTGATATCGATGACTCTTATCTGGTATTGGCTTTTGGGCTCGTAGATTTCGATGTAGCCGCTGACTTCAATCGCAACGCCGTCGCGTAACGGAAGCTTAACGTGCATCCGTTCAACGCTGCTGCGAAAGCTTACGCACTCTACAAAACCGTTACGATCCTTGAGTGAAAAGTAGACGTTGCCATCGACAGCACGGCACTTGGAAACCTCCCCAACAACGCGAACGGTTGCAGGGAATTGCCCGCGCACTGCGCTGCGAAGTCGCTGACACAGCTCGGTCACCGTGAGCGCGGGTCGATCAAAAAGACTCGGCATCATGGCGTTGTGCTCGGCGTGGGTGCATCGGTTGCGCTTGGCGTAGGCGAAGGCTGCTGGACCTCATCGACCGGCGATGGAGAGCCAAGCGGCCCAAAGGGAACGGCAACATTGTTCGCATTTTGTGCCGTAGCCGGCGGCGTTGCACGCTCGGGCACGCAGTATGCAAGCGGCGCGGTTCCATTGAGAAAATATTCTGGTCGCCCACCATAACCCGGCGGTGCCCGTCGATTGTCGCCGCAGATCTTGACGATGGTTACGTCACCGGGCATCGCCTCGAAGTTTTGGACCGCTGTTCCCTTAAGCGCAGACTTCATAAAGGCGCTCCAGATCTTTGCGGGCACATTGCCGCCGTACGACTCATACATACGCGAGTAGTCGTCGTTGCCCACCCACACCGAAGCGGCGAGCTGCGGCACAAACCCTACGAACCACGCATCGCGAAAATCTGAAGTCGTTCCCGTTTTGCCGGCTGCAGGTCGCCCGATGATCGCATTCGGATAACCGGTACCCTCTTGTATCACGCCTTCCATCATTGTGGTCATAATGTAGGCCGCACCGACGGACATGGCGGTATGGCGTTGCGGATAACGGTTGTCGACGATAACTTGGCCGTATTGGTCGGTAATGAAACGGATGGCTTGCGGCGTCGTGTAAATTCCACCATTGGCAATCGTCGAGTAGCCAGACACCATCTCAAGCGGGGAGACAACCGCGGTGCCTAGTGCCAACGAGAGATCCGGCTCCAGATCTTCAGTGATCCCCATGCGGTGCGCGTAATCGATGACAGTGTCAATGCCGATGTCGTTTGCTAAGCGAACAGCGACGATATTACGAGAAAGTTCGAACGCCCGACGCAAAGTGATGGCGCCTAGATAGCGATGATCGTCGTCGGAGGGACGATAGTCCGTGCCATCGCCTGCGGGATAACTCACCGGTGCGTCTTCGTACACCGTTGACACTGGTACGCCTTTATCGACGGCAGCTGAATAGACATAGCCTTTAAATGATGAACCTGGTTGCCGGCGGGCTTGCCATGCGCGGTTAAACTGACTTTTGGGCGAGAATCCAATGCCGCCGACCATCGCCAGTATCTCGCCTGAACGCGGGTCTTCTGCAACGAGCGCGCCCTGGTGCATGCCAAAACCAGCCTCGCGGCCTGCAGCAACGCCATTGGTAACCGACTTCTGCGCGATCGCTTCTAGCCGCGGATCTAACGAAGTGTAGACGGTTAACCCGCCGCGGTAGATTCGATCGTAACCAAACTGCTCCACCAGTTGCGCGATGACATAGGTGGCAAAATATGGGTAGTGGTACGATTGAATACCGTTGTCAACTGCTCCAATAAGCTTGAGCTTTTGGGCTTCGGCTCTGTCGGCTTGCTCGCGCGTTATGTAGCCCGTCGCAACCATGCGATCGAGCACGTGATGCTGGCGCTCTGTAGCGCGATCCAGGTCGTTATAAGGGGAATAGAGTGACGGCGCAGCGATCAGACCGGCGAGCATCGCAGCCTCGGGCAGCGTCAGCTGGCTTACATCTTTACCAAAATATGCGTGGCTTGCAGCTTGCACGCCATAGGCGCCGGCGCCAAAGTAGACAAGATTGAGGTAGCGCTCGAGTATTTCGTCCTTGCTGTAATAACGCTCGATTTTGATTGCTAACAGCACTTCTTGAATCTTGCGCGTCATCGTTTGGCGGTCGCTGAGAAACAGTTTGCGTGCGAGCTGTTGTGTGATCGTGCTCGCGCCTTGCGTTATCTCCTCGTGCTGGTAGTTGGCTAACGCTGCACGAGCGATGCCGCGAAGATCGACGCCCCGATGCGAATAGAAGCGCTCGTCTTCGGTTGCGACTGTCGCGTCGCGCATCACTTGCGGAATTTGCGTTATCGGAACGTACACTTTAAATTTATTGTAGAGGCGAGCAATGGTCGTTCCGTCGCGAGCAACCAGCGTCGTCGGCGATGTGGGCTCGATCATCGATAGGCTGCTGACGTCGGGTAAATTCTGCCCATACGCACCAATGACGTACAAGATGACTCCGCCAACAG